>NZ_JBLZFY010000010.1:0-71349 GCF_050753365.1 Geminocystis sp. CENA526 | reverse complement strand
ACTTGTCTGTAAGGCTAGTGCCGTCCTGTGAAGCAGAAACTCTTAATTGCGAAGTTAAGAAGCCCACATCTGTACCGTTAGGTCAGTGTGGGAGATGTCACGTAATCGTAGGGTGGGCATTGCCCACCAATTATCACAAATAGTGTGAAAAATTTATACCAATACCGATTCTATGTCACTCCTAAAATTTCAATTTTTACTTGACTGTAAATTTTATGGCTCTTCTACAGTAGTTATGATATTTTAGTAATAAATAATCGTTAAAAGTGTTGATATATAATAGGTTTATGATTTTTAAAATGCAAATATTATAAATTTACAGTTTTAATTTAACCTAACACCTGCCACCTGACACCTGACACCTTTTTTTCAACATAATTTATCATACTCAAAGTAAGAGAGCCAATTTTATTAAATAATACTTATAGCGTTTATTTTCTATTAGATAAAACCTTCAAATTCTAATTCTTCAATCATTTGTAATCCACGAGGATCACCTAATTTTAATAACGCCATTTTCGCATCTTCTTTCACTCCCAAATCCTCATCTTCCACTAAGGCTTCAATTAAGGCATCGATCGCAGTAGCATAAACTACATTATAGGGCAATTCTCGACACAATTTTCCGATCGTCCAAGCGGCATTACTACGCACGGCGGCGATCGAATCCTGTCTTAAGGATATAATCACCAGAGGAATCGCCGTAATGGTATCCTCATAGTTCAATTTGGCAATATTCGCTATACTGCTAACAGCCCATAATCGTACAGCACTAATATCATTTTTCAGGGCTTTGAGTAGAGGTTGAAAGGCACGTCGATCGCCACTATTACCCAAAGACCACACAACGCCTTTACGCACATAACCATTAAAATCATTTTGAAGGGTACGAATCAACGGCTCAACAGCATTAGGGCTAGTATTTCGTCCCAAACCATAGGCGGCACTCACCCTAATTAAAGGACAATGATTTGACAATTGTTCAATTAAAATAGGGATAGCACGGGCATCAGTAATTTCACAAAAAGCCTGTAGAGCTTCAATTTGCTCCTGTTTGTTGTCACTGAGAAGTAACTGTAACATTAATTCAGGATCAGGGGCAGGAGTTGTCTCCTCCTCGATCATGTCTAAAGGATCAAGGGAAGAATCAAAATCAATAGCGGTTTGACTTAAACTTGGATCATTCATATAAAATAATGATACAGCAACAGTGAAAAATTGAAAATGATTAATTAAAATTGAAAATAAAATGTGATTATAGTTTGCTTATTAGGCTTTAAGGCATTTACTAAAAGCAATACAACGCAATCATTATATTGATGTTATCAAAGTAAAATATTAATGAAACAATACACTGTTATAGATTTATTTTCTGGTTGTGGAGGTTTAAGTTATCGATTAATTTTAAACGACAGAAAGAAAATCAAATAAAATAAACCCGAAAGAAAAAGCAGTGGAGGCTAAGACAAAAATTAACGTCAATACTTGCCAATTTTTATATTTAAGTTTCTGTAAGTCTAAACGTAGTAAAATATTGCTGGAAATTATGACTAATAAATGGGAAAAATAATCAAAAGAACAGAAAATAAATACCAGTACGATCGACCAAAATAAGATAGCAATAAAAGCCTTTAAATCTGAATTAATACTCTCTTCAAAAATAAAAGTAATTAACACTAAAGGGCTACTTAAAATTAAGGAAATAAAAACTGTTGCTACTAATATTAATAACTTAATAATTAAAGGCAATAAATCTTCTTGAATTAGTAAATTAATGAAAGTATTTTGTTCTCTCAGTACGATCGCCCAATGGTTAGCAATTCCAGCCATCGTCCATCCTACCACACCATAAGTAGATAAAAAAAGAATTAAAGAAAGTAAAAGATTTGTGTGTAACCAAGAAGTTTTTTTTGTCAAATCATCTGCATATTTAGGCATAACCATTAACGAGGATTTGCTTAAAATTAAAGATTTAGATTTATTACATTAGCCCTTATCGTGTGCAGTTTAGGCAATTTTTACTTAAAAACAGGTAAACGTTCTGCAATTATCAATTCTAATTTTTAGAATCAAAATCATTAAAACTTTTCCCTTTTCCCTTTTCCCTTTTCCCTTTTCCCTTTTCCCTTTTCCGCTCTTCCCTCTTCCCTATCTTTAATAACCGAAAAAAACGATTAAATATTTTAAATTTATAGAAGGATTAAGGGCAAAAGCCCTTACAAAAAGCCCGTTATAAAACTAAGCCATACATTGAACCATATAATCGAAATAAGGTGCTGTTTCTTCTGCTTCTTCTTTGGTAAGTAAACCTAAAGAAGCCTCTTTTAAACAGCGAATTGACTCTACCATTCCATTAAGAGGAACTCCAAGAGAATTATACATTTCTTTGACCCCAATTAAACCAATGGATTCGATCGGTTCTTTGTCACCTGCTAAAACTCCATAGGTAACTAAACGTAAGTACCAACCAAAGTCTCTGATACATTGATTATACTGCTTTTGTCCAGCGGCATTACCCCCCGGCGCTCTGAAATCAGGGCGTTTTCTGAATAATTCCCGACTAGCTTTTTCTACGATTTTTTTCTCGTTTTCCGCTAGGGTTTCGGCAATTTTTAATCTTTGTAAACCAGAATCTAAAAATGTTTTAATTCCTTGTAATTCACCGCTACTGGGGTAGCGTAATTCATCATCGGCTTTGAGAATAACTTGACTAACTATGCTCATTTTATTAACGAGTATTATTTTTTATAAAATTAGTTTACCCTAATTTGGACTCTCTATTAGATGCTATAACTGTTACAAATTGTTGAAAAAAGAAACAAATCTTAACATGACCTTGAAAAAGTTAAATTCTTATCTCAAATTCTTTTTAGTTAAAATGATCATAAACAGATTAATTATTAATGGTACATTGTTAATTAAAATGAGACATCCCCTATATAGCAAAGAGGAATTTTCACGAATCGGAGACGAAATCTATGAAAATAAACTCCGTCAGCAAATAGAAAAAGATAATTTTGGAAAGATTGTCGCTATTGACATTAAAACGGGTGAATTTGAAATTGCAAAGGATACCATAACGGCTACAAAAAAACTATATGATAAGTTACCTGATGCTCAACCTTGGGTAGTGCGTATTGGTTATCGTGCAGTTCATCGATTTGGTGCAAGGAGTCTAAAAGACCCTATATGATGCAAGGATATGTAAATAGAAATTATGAAGCTGTAATTTCTTTGGTAATCAAAAATGGGAATGCTACGAAGTATATTCAAACTGTTATTGATACTGGCTTTACAGGATTTTTGAGTCTTCCCTTGAGTATTATTACTGAACTAAATTTAACATGGAAATATCGAGATCGTGGTACATTGGGAGATGGTAGTGAAACTGTCTTTGATATTTATGAATGCAGTGTTATTTGGGATGGAGAATATCGAGAAATTGAAGTTAATCAGGCTGAAACAGAGCCTTTATTGGGAATGATGATGTTACAAGGTTATCGATTACAAATTGATAATATTGAGGGTGGATTAGTCATAATTCAACGAATCAAGTAAAAAGTAAGACGCTTTTGTTCATGTAGTTATATGAATGAATTAATAAATTTTGCTATAGTAATGGGAAGTTCGATCGAAAAATGAAACTTAGTGATCGAAAATGATGATCAATTATTAGTTAATTAAGACAATGAAAAATCAGCATAAAATATCTCGTTTAATAATCTCTTTTTGTTTATTTTCCTTACTACTTTTATCTGCTTGTAGCCCTCAACCTCCATCACGTTTTGAACAGGCACAACAAGAAAGCCTAGACGCTGGAAATAGAAATACTGCTGTTGACAAAGACGCTGTAAAAGGTGCCACTTTTAATCAATTTTTTCCTGTTAGTAGTGGAGAATATGAACGGGTTTTCACTCAAGAAAAATCAGGTTTTGTTCAAGCCAAATTAAAGCGTAATGGTGAAGATTTAGCAACTTTAGCTATTTTTGATACTATCAGCAATCCCACTGCTAAAGACGATTTTAACAATGCTACGGACACAATTAATGGTTTTCCTATGGTAGAAAAAGGAACTAATAATACGGCGGTTTTAGTGGGCGATCGTTATCAAGTTAGTATTCGATCGAGCAATCCCAATTTTGATTTACAACAAAGAAAAGAATGGTTAAGTAAGTTCGATTTAAGTAACTTAGCAAACCTAAAATAAATTATTTTTCTGAAAAATTTTAATCACATTACCAATAAAAAATTAAGAAAAAATGAGTAAAGCAATTTTTGAGTTAGTCGATAATTTACCTAAAAATAATATTACCACGATGGTATTAAAATCCCTTGATTTTGCGATACCGGGGCAATGGCAAAATATCACTAATTTTGAACAAATGATTCGAGAAGTGACAGGAGAAACTGATGAACAAATGATCCAAAAAATTGGCGATAGAGCGGTATGGTTGTTTAATGATAAAACCCAAGGCTATCAAAATGCTTTATGGTTATATCAAACTGTTGATAAAACAGATTACGCTTTAGGGGCAGCAGCCTTAGCAAATAAAGTCGGCTCAAAAATTGGGTTACTCAGTTTTTTGAATCGCTTAACCCCTGATAACGAAAAAGCTCAAGCCCTAGATTTAGCGATAAAATTAGTTGTAGAAGTAGTGGCATTTTGTCAAATCAACGGTTTACCCGGAGACAGTATCGGCGATTTTGTCAAAGCATTAGGAGAATACGAAAAAGATGCCTTAACTCGCATGGCTGCCTTAGTCTGTTTCGATGGTATTGTACCTTTTGGGGCTGATTTTATCTTAAAAGTGGAATCCACCATCAGCAATCTTTCTGGAAAAGAATTAAGCAATAATCCTGCTTTTTCTAGTGTTAGTCGTTTTATTCCGGGAGGAAATCCCACAGGACAATTGAACTTCATTGGTAATAGTTTTTCCGCCGTTAAAGGATGGATGACAGGATTTGTTGCTAGTCACAGCATCACTCAAAATACAGTAGTCAAAAATCTTCATAGCTTTGTCGAGTTTTCTGAAGATCAATTAGATTATCTCGCCGCTTTTATTGATATGTCAACTAATTACTTTGAACATACTGGTACACAATCGATCGCACGGAGTTTAATTTCTCGTGCCATGATGGAAGTTTAACATTTTCTCCTCGCTCAATCTAAAGATTATCGGATTATAGCGAGGAAATCTAGGTTATATAGGCAGGGCTGTTTCAAAGTAAGTTGCTAAAAAATGTTAGGGTGTTAGGGTATTAGGGGATTAGGGAGTTTTTTTGCTTCCAGATTTCAGGTAATAATAATAAATCTTGAAATAATCAATTTATGATAGTAAATTATCAAAACTCATTACTTATTACTCTTTACTCATTACTTTCTCTTAAACAAAAATTTGAAAATGAAACAGCCCTGCCTGTCCTCCCGTCTTGTCTTTATCGACAGCAAACTACATAAATTTTAGCTTAAACTCCCCATTTTTTCTTCTGTATTCTTTACATAACTTAATGGAATAATGAGCAAACATGAAAATAAATTAAAATATTTGTTTTTTGAATAATAAAAGTGCTAACCTATATAGTATAGAGAAAAAAATAAAGGAGGAAAACGATACTAGATAACATAAAACTACACTTAAATTTATTATGTTATTTAGAAGCTCGATCGTCTGTTTTAGTTGATAAATTCTCAACCTAAATTAATTAAATTATAGTTAATGAGGGAGATTTAGTTATAGCAAAATAAGAATATAAACTATTCAATTGTGAGAATTAGAGCTAAAACTTTGTTTATTTTCAAATACAAAAAAGGTTAATAATTACCTCATAAATGGAGTATAAATTATGAAATTTTTAATTCAAGGAAATAATATTGAAGTTACGGAATCTATTCATGACTATGTAGAGGAAAAATTAGAAAAAGCTGTTAAACATTTTCAAAATTTAGCCACTAAAGTTGATGTCCACTTATCCGTGGCAAGAAATGCTCGTATTAGTGATAAACACAAAGCAGAAGTAACAGTATATGCTAATGGTACAGTGATTCGAGCTCAAGAACATAGTGAAAATTTATACGCCAGTATTGACCTTGTATCTGACAAAATTGCCCGTCAGTTACGCAAGTATAAAGAAAGACAATTAGATAAGAAAACTCATTCTCAAGTTAAAACTACTGATGCGGTGGAAGAAAAACCCGTTGACGGTAATCTTATCGGCGATCGACAACCTGAATTACCTACCGAAGTAGTGAGAATGAAATATTTTGCCATGACTCCCATGTCGATCGATGATGCTTTAGAGCAGTTACAAATGGTAGATCATGATTTTTATATGTTTCAAAATAAAGAAACGGGAGATATTAACGTAATTTATCAACGCAATCACGGTGGTTTTGGTGTTATTCAACCCCGTAATGTCAATCATTAATTAAGAATGAGGAATGAGGAATGAATAATGAATAATGAATAATGAATAATGAATAATAGACTTCTGCAATAATTATGATTTTGCTACCGTAAAACAGGCATCTTGCCTGTATTTTTGAAGATGTCTAATAAAAAATTAAAAACTATACCTCTTCTATAGTAGTTTTGAATTTAACCTGCAACCTGATACCTGATACCTTTTTATACATTTCTGAGAAAAATCCCTAAAAATTCTTAACATAAGTTAACATAGAGTTTAGGAATATTAAATATAAGCTCAAAACTCCCAATAATAAGAGTAATTGATAAAATAAACATAAATGTATAGGAGGCTATCCATCAGTGAACAAAAATAACAAAAAATGGCGCAATATAGGCTTATATGCGATTTTAGCTGTAGTAGTAGTGGCACTGGGAACAGTTTTTCTCGATCGACCCCAAACTAATCAATTAAGCTGGAAATATAGTCAATTTATTGATGAAGTTCAAACCGATAAAGTAGAAAGAGTACAACTGAGTGCCGATCGAACCCAAGCTATAGCCACCGCCAGAGACGGACAAAGATTTTTAGTCAATATCCCTAATGATCCTCAATTAATCGACATTTTATCAGCAAATAAAGTGGACATTGCGGTTTTACCCCAAAGTGACGAGAGTTTCTGGTTCAGAGCTTTAAGTAGTCTATTTTTCCCTATTTTACTGTTAGTAGGATTGTTTTTCTTACTGCGTCGTGCTTCCAACGGACCCGGTTCTCAAGCAATGAACTTCGGCAAGTCGAAAGCTAGAGTACAAATGGAACCCCAAACCCAAGTTACTTTTAGCGATGTAGCAGGAATCGAACAAGCCAAACTCGAATTAACCGAAGTGGTGGACTTCCTCAAAAATGGTGAACGCTTTACCGCCATCGGGGCAAAAATTCCTAAAGGTGTCTTATTAGTAGGACCTCCGGGTACTGGTAAAACCCTTTTAGCTAAAGCCGTTGCAGGGGAAGCAGGAGTGCCTTTCTTCAGTATCTCTGGTTCGGAATTTGTCGAGATGTTTGTCGGTGTCGGTGCTTCTCGTGTTCGTGACTTGTTTGAACAGGCAAAACAAAACGCTCCTTGTATCGTCTTTATCGATGAGATTGACGCTGTAGGTCGATCGAGAGGTGCAGGTTTAGGCGGTGGTAACGATGAAAGAGAACAAACCCTCAACCAATTATTAACGGAAATGGACGGTTTTGAAGGTAACACTGGTATTATTATCGTTGCCGCAACTAACCGCCCTGATGTTCTTGATTCTGCCTTATTACGCCCCGGACGTTTCGATCGTCAAGTGGTAGTCGATCGACCAGACTTCGCAGGAAGAGCAGAAATTCTCAACGTTCACGCCAGAGGTAAAACTTTAGGGGCAGATGTGGACTTAGAAAAAATTGCTCGTCGTACCCCTGGATTCACTGGTGCTGATTTATCGAACCTTCTCAATGAAGCCGCTATTTTAGCCGCTCGTCGTAATTTGACTGAGATTTCTATGGATGAAGTCAACGATGCCATCGATCGAGTTTTAGCAGGACCAGAAAAGAAAAACCGAGTAATGAGCCAAAAACGCAAGGAATTAGTCGCTTATCACGAAGCAGGACACGCTTTAGTCGGTGCATTAATGCCAGACTATGATCCAGTGCAAAAAATCAGTATTATTCCCCGTGGCCGGGCAGGAGGCTTAACATGGTTCACTCCTAGCGAAGATCGCATGGAATCTGGTTTATATTCTCGTTCCTACTTACAAAATCAAATGGCAGTAGCTTTAGGTGGACGTATTGCAGAAGAAATCATCTTCGGTGAAGAAGAAGTTACCACTGGTGCTTCCAACGACTTACAGCAAGTAGCAAGAGTTGCTCGTCAAATGATTACTCGTTTTGGTATGAGTGAGCGTCTTGGACCTGTAGCATTAGGTCGTCAAAATGGTAACGTCTTCATGGGACGTGATATTGCCTCCGATCGAGATTTTTCTGATGCTACCGCTTCTGCTATTGATGATGAAGTGAAAAAATTAGTAGATCAAGCGTATCAAAGAGCGAAACAAGTATTAGTAGAAAATCGTGCCGTATTAGACAAATTAGCAGATATGTTAATTGAAAAAGAAACCGTTGACGCTGACGAATTACAAGATATTCTGAACACCAACGAAGTCAAAATGGCTGCGATCGTTTAATTTTTTAAAAAGTTCTACAAATACCATAAAAAATCAATTCCCTGCCCATAAAGCAGGGTTTTTTTATTTCTTGAATGCTTGAATTTTTTGAGCAAACCAAGAGGCAACACTACCATTAGTTTGACTTTCTAAAAGACTTAAAGTTTCGTTTAATAAACTAATCGGTAAGTTATGTAAAGTAAGAGAAAAATCTGCTTCTTGATAAATATTATTTGCGTCTAAATGAAAACAAAAAACTCGTCTTCCTTGAACATCAACTACCCAATATTCAGGTATTTTTAAACTAGCGTAAAGATGTTTTTTCTTATCTAAATCATTAGGTAAAGTGGTATCAGAAATTTCTCCGACTAAATGAGGAATGCCCGATTTTGAGACATCAAGATAACGTCTTTCACCTTCTTTTCTTTTCAAATTATTATCTCCTAAATATAAGACTAAATCAGGAGAAAAAGCCATTTTCAATGCTTGATTTTCTAACAAACATCCACCGCAAGAGGTATAATTTTGTTCTGGATTTTGACTAAACCAAATACCAAATAGGATAACAAATAAATTACTTACGCAGGAATGATTCACCCCTTCTCGACTGATTTGAATTAATAATTGATGATTATAAAAATATAATTTAACGTCTTCTAATTCTTGAGAATCAGCACAGTATAAATAATCTTCCCAAGTAGCAGATTGCCATTGATTAAAGTATTCTTTTTTGATTAAAAAGGGTGAAACTAAGGTTGCCATAATTTATCAATTTTAGTTTTTTTAACAAATATTTTCGATGTTAATTGTTAATTTAGGACTTACGCATTTGTACTAAAAATCTAGGTAATTGAGATTGCTTCGTGCCTCGCAATGACAGAATATAGCAATTTTCGTTATGGTGAGGTACAAAACTTATCGGTATTCGGGAATAGGGAATGGGCAATAGGCAATGGAAAGTTGTATAAAAAACTGTACCTCATAGTTTTAATAAACGCTATATCACTATCATTGCGTAAATTCTGTTGTTAAATAAGAGTCGAAACCATCGCGCTTAATAATTGCTCAGGATTGACTTTAAAAGGAAGGCGGTGAATATCTGAAGATGGTTGACAAGTTAACTCCGCCGTCGATCGAAGTTGTGCTAAAGTAATGTTACTAAGACCTAAATCTTCAAGGGTACAAGATAAACCAATATTACGATAAAACTTGATTAATTGATGTCTGGAAGTATTGGCAAGTTGATTATTCGCCACGATTTCCTCTAGTCGCAACTGTACCAAAATACCATAGGCAACCTTTGCACCATGTAATTGATTATGAGCTTCTTTGAGGTGAGTTAAAGCGTTATGGATAGCATGGGCGGCGACTGTACGACAATTTGCCCCTCCTAAACCACCGCTTACTCCGGCTAACAACACCGTTGCGTCAACTACTTCTTTCCATTCTTCACTCAGAGGATTGGCTAAGGCTTTCTCAGATTTTTGTAGTAAAATATCCCTTAACACTCTGGCTTGTTGCACTGCCGCAATGGTTAAAGTGGCAGTAGAATCACCACTACTAATAGAGGCTTCATACCATTTAGCGATGGCATCTCCAATCCCTGCTATTAAAGTGTGAGCGGGAGCAGTAGCAATTAAACTATAATCGAGGATGAGTAAATTAGGGCAATGACGAAGACTCACATCGTATTGAAAAGCCCCCGATTCTGAATAAATATTACTCAATGCTGTCCATGCGGCGCAAGTTGCCCCAGAAGTGGGAATAGTTACAATAGGTAAATTGCAGTTATAAGCCAATAGTTTTGCGGTGTCTAAGGCTTTGCCTCCCCCTACCCCAATGATAAAATCTCCTTTCTGGGATTTAACGGCATTCTCCAGACGTTTTAAGGATGTCGTAGCACAATCTGGAGCATAACTTTGATAACTGGGGGTTAAATTAAATGCTTCACAAATAGGGTTAAGGTAACTCTCTATTAATTTTAAAGTTGTTTTCCCCCCGACAATGATAGGATGTTTGCCAAATTGTTCGATCGATTTTCCACTGTGAATTAAACAATTATCACCCTTAATAATATTAGCAGGGGCGACTTGTAAACTAAAAACATCATTAACTTTGGAAGTGGCTTGGAGGGTTTTCAACTTAGTCATTGCAACAGTAAATTGTGATCATTATCTCAGGACTTAAGCATTTATGCGAAAAATACGAGTTTTGAGATTCTTTCGCTACGCTCAGAATGACAGAATATCGTTAGAAGTGCATAAGTCCTAATGTCTATTTTATCAGGTAAATTCAATTATGATTAGACTCCAAAAATTATTATATTTTGGTTTGTAGTGAGGGCTTCAGCCCTTTGAATTAAAAACTGCTATGATGACAATAAGAAAATCATAAGGCACAAATTTATTATATTCTTATGGCACAAATAAAAACGATCGAAAGTAATGAACAGTGGTTATGGGAAAAAGATAATGCCACTAAACTTGATGAGGCTTTAGATTGGGCGAGTAAGAATAAACCTACTTATACTGATTTAACACAGTTGGAAAATTCTTTATCCTCTCATTTTAATTCAACCTATAAATAAGTTAATTGTTAATTGTTAATTGTTAATTAGCTAAATTGTTCGCTAATTTCGAGGTTAAACAAAGTTTGTAAAGTCTGTAAAGCCTTGCGTCTAGCTTCAATATCCTGTTGCGCGCGTAATTGCACCATGGGATCGTGTAAAATTTTGTTGACGATACCTCTAGTTAAGGCTTCGATGACTTCTTGATGTTTTTCGGCAAATTCTGAACCTAAACGAGATAAGGCTTTCTCTAATTCTTGTTCTCGAATTTCCTCAATTTTACTACGAAGACAGCTAATAGTCGGCACGGTTTCTAAGGATTGCCACCATAACTCGAATGCCTCGATTTCTTCTTCTAACAAGACTTCCGCTTCCCTTGCCATTTCTCGACGACTAGCTTGATTTTGGGCGACTACGGCTTTTAAATCATCCACGTTATAAGCCACAATAAAATCTAATTCTTCCACATCACTGGCAACGTTACGGGGTACGGAAATATCCACTAACATAATAGAGTGATTAGTTTCGATCGAGCTTAAATTATGTTTATCAAGAATCGGTTGAGTCGCTCCAGTGCTAGTAAAGACTATATCAGATTCACTGACAATGTTCATCATATCTTCAAGAAGATGGAGTTTTAACTCGATTTGAGGAAATTGTTTCGCTAATTCTTTCGATCGAGATACAGAACGATTGACGATGGTAATATCTGTAACTCCTTTAGAAATAAGATGTTGTACCAACAAACGAGACATTTTTCCTGCGCCGATAATCGCTACTTTTTGAGAGGATAAATCATCTAGTTTCATGTCCACTAATTCCACCGCCGCCGAACTAATAGACACCGCTCCAGTACCGATGTTTGTCTCTGTACGCACCCTTTTTCCAGCACTAATTGCCTGTTTGAAAAGTCGATCGAGTAATCGTCCCATACCCTGATATTTTGTAGATAGCTTATGGGTATTTTTCACCTGTGCGAGAATTTGCCCTTCCCCTAACACCAAACTTTCTAAACCTGCTGAAACCCTCATCAAATGACGAATGGCATCCTGATGTAACAAGATAAACAAATGTCGTCTTAAAGTATGTAAAGAAAGATGACCGATTTCTGCTAAAAATTGTGTAATTTCCTTAACACCTTGTTCGGTTTCTTTTACCACAGCATAAATTTCAAGACGATTACAGGTACTAATAATACCGACTTCTTCTATGTGAGGATAACTAAGAAGATGTCTGATAGATTCTTCGATTTTAGCTTCAGGAATACTCAATTTTTCCCGCACTTCTACGGCGGCGGTTTTATGGGAAAGTCCGACTACAATAATATTCATATTATAATTTGGTGTCGAAATAAATTTAGTTACTATAAAAATGCTTTTTAAACAATTTTAATCATTACTGATATTGCTGTGTTTGGCAATTTTTTCTTAATCTTTTGCAATGAAACTTCATAAAGAATGAAAAATGAAGAATTACCTATATATTTATTACCTACTCCCTGTCTTATCTTGATCATTTTATCTCGAACTCAGGCAATAAGTAGATGGGCAAATTAATTGTATGTTTACTTTGTGAAAGGCAAAAGGCAAGAGACAACAAAGATTATGGGTTATTTCCATTAATTTAAAAATATACAATCTATTTTGCTTTAGTACTTAATGGGAAGGGTATTGATGCAGATACAGATTAAGATATAATTTTTAGCAATGGGAAAATCCCGATCACAAATAAATAAAATTCTGTTATAAGCTATAAACAGATCATAAAAAAATAAAGGACTTAATTACTATGAGTAACATACAAGAAAAAATCCAAGAAGAAATTAAGGAAGCTAGGGAAGTTTGTGACATCAACGGAAAAGGCTCTCCTGAATGTGCGGCGGCTTGGGATGCGGTGGAAGAATTACAAGCTGAAGCCTCTCATCAAAAAGCAAATGAGCCTCATAAAACTTCTTTAGAGCAATATTGTGATGATAACCCCGATGCGGCGGAATGTCGTCTTTACGAAGACTAATCTTTTTTTTATTTTTAGGTTTATAGGGTGGGTTTTCCCACCTCTTTTTATTTTTATATTTATTTTTATCTATGGAAGATACGTTATTAAAAGCTCTAGTTTGGACTAATTATAAGTTATTTGTCGTTTTATGTTTAATTGTACCTTTAATTCTCTCTATTTGGTCTTTAACTGCTAAAATTCAGTCTATTCAGCGTTTATTGTTGATTTTTTGGCGGGTGGCTAGTTTAATGGCGATCGCAATTTATTTGTTAATTCCAGTGTGGCAAATTGGTTATTTAGCTTGGTTTTTAGGACATATTTTGGTGGTAATCAGTCTTTGGTTTTGGGTGGATATTAATGATGAAATTCGAGATTTACCTAAATCCCCGTTACGTTTAACCCTGAGAAGTTGGCGTTGGGCGATGACTTTTTATGGTACTATCAGTTCGATCGCATTTATCCCTGTTTTGCGTTGCACTTTTTCTCCAGATGCGAAGGTAGAAACCTTTTGTCGAGTCTGGCTTGAAGCCCCTTGGCAATATAAAAGTATCTTTCATGCCAACTCAACCCCCGGATTTTTAGGATTTCTGGGCATAACGGGGTTAGTTATTTATTTTATCTATCTATTCTATTTCTTAACTTTTAGGCTCATTAAACAGGGTAGAATAGCTCTTGAACAATAATTAAGAATTAAGAATTAAGAATTAAGAATTAAAAATGAAGAAAACCTAATTTATCAGTCTAGTGAATATTAACATTCAAGTATTAGAAACTTATAGTCAACAAAATCCCCAAGAGGTTTTAATTGTCACTGCTAAGGATAATAATGAGGAGGTGGAAATTATGATTTTTAAGGGTTTTTCGAGTAATTTAAGCGGAAGTACTCAATATGATCCTGATGTACCTATTTTATCCCCTGATGCGCAAATTATAAAGATCGATCGAGCCTCTAGTCCTTATAATCCTAGTAACCCTCAATACATTCAAAAATACTTAACCGTCCAAGATTTTTTACCCTTATTAAACAATATTTTGTAACTTTTAATTATGATTGAAACAACCCTCAATCCTGTTAGTCAACTCATCGAAGCGGTAGAAAAAGCCGACTCTGCCTCAAAATTATTTCAAGCAGTCACTCAACTGTCACAAGCGAGATCGATCGAAGCCATACCCACTTTAATACAAGTGTTAGGTTATAACAATCCGGGGGCGGCAGTCAGTGCCACAGAAGGGTTAATCGCCCTAGGAGATGCGGTTATTGAACCATTATTAACCAGTTTAGATAATTATAATTATGGTGCGAGGGCGTGGGCTGTGAGAGTTTTTGCAGGAATTGGCGATATTCGTGCCTTAGATTTACTCCTCAAAACCGCCGTGAATGACTTTTCTTTAAGCGTTAGACGGGCGGCAACTAAAGGATTGGGGAGTTTACAGTGGCATCAACTATCCCCTGACAATCTTATCCCTACTCAAACTCGAATTTTAGATACTCTTTTTATTACCATTAATGATGGTGAATGGGTGGTGCGTTACGCTTCCATTGTTTCCTTAGAAAATTTGTATTTTGCCATCCATTCTTCCTGTGAAAATTTATTGAAAAAAATTACAGATAAATTAACGGAAATTATCACTCAAGATGAAGAAATTGCTATCCAAAATCGTGGTAAACTAGCATTGAAAAAAATTTATAATAAATAACTATTTAAAATGAGTCATTCTACAGATATTAAGGCTTTAGCTAGATTAATGGCTGCAGATTTTAGTAATCAACAACAAGCATTAGATAACCCTCCTTTTTTCGCTCATATTCGAGTTTGTATGCGTCCTTTACCTGAGTCTTTATTAGGGGGAGTAAGTTTATTTTTAGAACAAGCCTACGATTTTTTACCTAGTCAACCCTATCGTTTAAGGGTGTTTAAAATTGATGCTGTGGATGATCATTTAGAGTTAGAACATTATAAATTAAAGGAAGAAACTCCCTTTTATGGTGCTTCGAGAAACATCGAAAAATTAAAAAAATTATCGATCGAAAACCTCGAAAAAATGAACGGTTGTGATATGATTGCCGAATGGACTGGAACTCATTTTAAAGGTTATATTAAACCGGGAAAAGCCTGTATTGTTGTTAGAAAAGGTAAAGAATCTTATCTTGATAATAGTTTTGAAATTAGTAGCGAAAAAATGATTAGTTTCGATCGAGGTAGGGATTTAGTTACAGACGAATTATTGTGGGGGTCGGTGGCGGGACCATTTCATTTTACCCGTGTCCAAAGTTTCGCTAATGAAGTGTAAATAGGGTTTGCTGAATAAATCAGAAGGCTATTAAAATCAAGGCTTGGAGCATCGTTAAAAAAGTAAACATAATTTTATGTCGAACTCAGGTTTTGGTGGGGGTGGGTTTAATATATTAAACCCCTACATTCTCAATTCCTAATTTCTCATCCTAATTATTTAAGTGGTGTATTCGGCGTTGATTTTCACATAATCGTAACTGAGATCGCAACCCCATGCTTTACCACTCCCTGAACCATTACCAACGGAAACAGAAATAGCTACAGTGTCGCTTTTCAAATATTCTCCTGCGGCGGCTTGTTTAAGATAGTTACTGGCGGCGGCTCGATCGAACGGCAAGGGTTGCCCTCTTTCCATCAACAAGAAATCCCCCAATTTGATCATTAAATCATCTTGATTAAATTGTACTCCTGCTCTACCTGCGGCGGCGGCAATACGTCCCCAATTCGGATCCCGTCCGAAGATAGCGGATTTAACTAAAGATGAACCCACAATGGTTTTAGCGATTTGACGAGCGGAGGCTTCATCGGTTGCTCCTTTTACCTCAACTTCCACTAAACAGGTTGCACCTTCTCCATCTCTCGCAATGGCTTTTGCCAAATGTTGACAAACTTCCGTTAACATCGCCTCCAATTTTTGACCATTTTCATCGAGGCTAGTAATAGCAGGAGTGCGAGATTGTCCATTGGCAAGGGCGATTAAACTATCATTAGTGCTAGTGTCACCGTCAACGGTAATTTGATTAAAACTCTTATCACAGGCACGTTTTAACATCTGTTGCCAAAGTTGAGTAGAAACCGCCGCATCACAGGTAATAAAGCCCAACATCGTTGCCATATTAGGATGAATCATACCTGATCCCTTAGAAATACCGCCAATGCGCACGGGTCGATCGTCTATCATAGTTTCCAGTGCGATCGATTTAGTGACTAAATCCGTAGTAATAATAGCTTTTGCGGTGGCTTCTCCCCCATTTTCCGATAATTCAGCTACTAATTGAGGAATAGCACTCTTTAATATATCCATTTTGATTCTTTGCCCAATAACTCCCGTAGAAGCCAAAAGAATAGAATCCGTGTCAATGTTTAACTCTTTAGCCAAAGCCTCCGCCGTCTCTAGGGCATCTTGTAAACCTTGTTCACCTGTGGCGGCATTAGCTTGACCAGCATTACAAATAATCGCTCTGGCACTAGGTTTTTTCTGCAATTTTTGACGACAATAATCCACACAAGCGGCACGAACCTCAGAAGTAGTGAATACCCCTGCTGCGATCGCATTGGTTTCCGAATAAATCAGGGCTAAATCAGGGGCTTTGGAAGGTTTAAGCCCTGCGGTAATACCAGAAGATTTAAAGCCTTTAGGGGCAGTTAAACCCCCTTCAATTACTTTCCAGTCAGACATAATAAATTAATGAGAAATGAAGAATTAGGAATTAATAATGGGAAAAAAGTGAGCTATGAAAAGTTTAGTATGAACAATACTTTCACCTACCATGACATAAATGAGGCAATTGGTAACTAACTAAAAACCTGCGCAAAATTATAAATTTGATCGAAGTCTAATAAAACGCATCCATTTTTCTTTTTTTCTTTTAGCTTTTAGGCGAGAAGCCCCACACTTTGTTTTCAACCAAAAAAAATAATTAAACAAGTGTGGTATGAATCGCCAGTGATGTGTTATTATTTGCCTAGTGGGGCTGGACGTGTACCTCACTTTAAAACGCCGTAGTGGGAAAGAAGGAGTACCACGATGGAAGTTCAAGAAGGATAATTTCCGCTTGAAGCCTATACTTTACAGACGTAAGTGTATGGAGCGTCACTCTTCTAATCCCTCTATCTCCCATAGCCCTAAGACTTTTTAGGAGAGAGAAACATGATCATATTTCGCCCTTCTTTTTTGGGTTTTTGTTGAATTTCTGCTAATTCAGTCAAATCCTGCGCCATGCGTTCTAATAATTCTTGTCCTAAGTGAACGTGTTGCGCTTCTCTCCCTCTAAAGTTGATCGTGGCTTTGACTTTATCACCAGCATTAAGAAAACGTTTTGCTTGATTGACGCGCACTTGATAATCATGCTCATCAATTTTATACCGCATTTTCACTTCTTTTATATCCGCCGTGTGTTGCTTTTTGCGGATTGCCCTTGCTTTTTTCTCCTGTTCAAACTTGAATTTACCGTAATCCATAATACGACATACAGGAGGATCGGAAGTTTCGCTGACTAATACTAAGTCCAGTTCTTTTTCTTCCGCCATGCGATTAGCGTCTCTGGTATCAAGGATGCCTAATTGTTCTCCATCCATACCAATTACCCGTACTCTGGGAAAACGGATATTGTTGTTTATTTTCGGTAAATCTCTTTGGTTTGTTTTTTTATTGTTGCTATAGGTCACAGGTTTTGATTAATGTCTCCAGTACGATCGAATAATAAAGTTTGAGATTAATTTAATAAGTGATAGTTTTTATTGCTTAGTCAATATTATAATTGGTCATTGCTAAGAAATGATTATTTTTTGTTAAAGATTCTTAGTTTAATGCTTTGATTAGTAATGATTTGCTCATAATATTAAAAAAAATTAAGAAGTTTGATCTCAATGGATACAATACAGTCACTTTTTAACGGTGTTGCAGTGGGGAGTATTATTGCGCTAGCCGCCGTGGGTTTAACCTTGACGATGGGAATTTTAAGGTTATCAAATTTTGCTCACGGGGATTTTTTGACGATTGGTGCTTATTTAACGTGGGTAATCAACCATGAAGGGTTGAATATTTGGTTATCTATTATTGTCGCTACGGTTGGCACGGTGATTTTAATGTTAATCTGTGAACAGTTGTTATGGAAACCCATGCGAGATAAACGGGCTAGTAGCACGACTTTAATTATTATTTCCATTGGTTTGGCGTTGTTTTTGCGTAACGGAGTTTTGTTTATTTGGGGTGGCAGTAATCAAAATTATGACTTGCCTTTAATGGAAGCGATCGATCTTGGGGGTGTCAAAATCGCTTATTATCGTGTCATAGTGGTTGCTTTAACCATCGGTGCGATCGTTGGATTACATCTTGTCTTGCAAAATACAAAAATTGGAAAAGCCATGCGAGCGGTGGCGGATAATATTGATTTAGCCAGAGTGTCGGGGATTAATGTCGAACAGGTTATCTTATTTACATGGATTATGACGGCGGTATTAACTGCTTTTGGAGGGGGGTTATTTGGTTTAATTACGGCGGTGCGCCCGAATATGGGGTGGTTTTTAATTTTGCCGATGTTTGCGGCGGTGATACTGGGAGGTATTGGCAATCCCTACGGTGCGATCGCAGGGGGGCTTATTATTGGCATTGCACAAGAGTTAAGTGTTCCCATATTTGGTTCTGAGTATAAATTAGGAGTAGCTTTAATAATTATGATCGGTATTTTGTTAATTCGTCCTCAAGGAATTTTTGGTAAATAGGGTTTGCTGAATAAATCAAAAGGTTATTAAAATCAATGGTTTAGGCACACTATATTCATAAAAAAGTGCGAATTTTTGGCAATTTTTACTCAAAAACAGGGCATTTTAAATCTGATTATTCACAATAGTTAAAGAGTGAACTATAAATCATCTTTTTGTCGAATATTTTTAGAGACGTTAATTTTCACTTTCAATTATTTTAATTTCCTCCGCCGTTAAGCCATATAACTTATACACTAATAAATCGATTTCTCTCTCTAATTTGTTGGTATCTGCTACAGCATTTGTCCTTTTTTCTTCTAATATTTTTGTTACTAATTTGCTAAATATTTCTTGTTTTTGCTCATTAATATCTTTAGGAATAGGAATTTTTGCAGTGACTTGATTATCAAAGTGCATGGTGCGAATAGCCTTAGCAAAGACAAATAAATAAACATACCAATTCAGCAATTTTGAGTGTAATAAAGCCCAAATAAATTCTGGTTTAATCTCTGATTTTAATTCAATTTGATTAATGGTATCCACTAAAATTAAATCTTGATTTTCTGGAATACAAACCGTAATTTGTATATGCTCGATCGGATTCATTATATGAGCAATAATATTTTGAACTAAAAGAGAATTAGCCTTAATAAATGCCTTATTATCATTAACAATTTGACGGTTAATTTTGCCTTTTATGCCTTGAATACCGTATTTTTGCACGTCTGCACCGCCAATTACATCACAATCCCCTGTGTTAGTAACTAATTTTTGCAACATCGCACCTCTTTGATTAGTGCTAATATCATTTAAAAATTGACAGTTATTTAATATTTTTAATCCTAACTTAATTTCTTGATTATTGATACCATTAATAATAAAGCCAAATTTAGTAAATAAGTCTTTATCTAAAGTAGTTAAATATTCGATATTTCCTCCAAAACGTTTGTAAGAATCATAACTATTATTAACTTTATTTTTATTAAGTTGAAAAATACACACTTCTAGTTTTACATCTTGCCAAACCTTACCACAATCCACAATTTTAGTTAAATCTTTAATGGTATCCTCTCTAATTTTTTGATAATTAGAAGCAAAAGTAAAAGACTTAGGAATAATATAAGACTGAATGCCAGATTTATTTAACATTTCATAGCCTTTTTTGATAAATAAAATTGCTGTTTCCGTTGTGCCATAATTATAAATTTGATTGAGAATAGTTTGTTGATTTTGAGTTAATTTAACTCCGTAGGGTGGATTTCCAATAATCACATCAAAACCGATAAAATCACCATTTTTATCTAACACTTCGGGAAACTCAAAACGCCACTCAAAACCATGACGATAGATAGCATTATTTTGTTTATCATCTATCTCCTTACTCAATAAATTAATTTGTTTTTCTAAATCTTTTTCCTTCTTTTTTCTAGCTTTTTTCTCCTTCACTGACTCCTCAAATAAAGATTGTTGATTTTGTAGATTATATAACTCACTTTCCTTTTTTCTTAACTCCTGTTGAAGTGGAGCATTTCCCGTCATTGCCATAGTAAAATTATCTTTGATTTGCTTAATTAAAGTGATAACTTGCTGTTTTTCTTGACGACTTTTTGGGTTATGATAAGTTTTGATTGCCTGTTGATAATCTTTAATAGTTAAATTATGTTTTTTCAGCGCTAATTTTAAGTCAGATTTTAAGTCAAAACGACTAATTAAAGAGTTACCGCACTTAATATTAATATCAATATTTGGCAAAGTTTCAAGAGTGCGATCACCCCTAACCTCCCTTCGTAAGGGGAGAATATAATAAGCATTTTTGAGTAACTCAATCCACAGTCTTAACCGACAAATTTTGACGGAATTAATATTAATATCCACCCCAAATAAACAATTTTCGATGATGGTTTTCTTTTCGTGGAATAAACTTTCTTGGATGCGTTGACTATTAGCAAATTCGGGCTTATAATTGTACAATTCTCCATCTTCATCTTTAATTATTAACTCATCGTTTTCCAGTTCGATCGAATATTCCTTAATACGTTTACCTTGTCTATCCTGCCAAATATTTAAGCTACTTTTTAAAGCGATAATTTCGTTTAAAGCCGACACTAAAAAATGACCAGAACCTACCGCAGGATCGCAAATGGTGATACTATTAATGATAGAATTTGCCTCATTTCTTGCTTCTGGACTTTGATATTCTATTAATTCTTTTAACTCGTCAATATTTTGACAATTCCATTTTTTAACTTGATGAAATTTAGTAATAATTGCCTTAGTGATGGTTTCCCGACACATATACATAGTAATAAAACCGGGTGTAAAAAACGAGCCATCTTGATAACCGTTAATCTTCTCAAAAATTAACCCCAAAACGGAGGCATTAATTAAACCTTTTCTTTCCTCTTGGATTTCCTCTTTGCCTTCATTACTGAAGTTATAAGCCGATAAAAACTCGAATAAATAAGTTAATGTGTTTAACTCTCCTGTTTTTCTTTTGCCTTGATTATCTTTTAACACCGTATGCTTAAATAAGGGTAATTGATAATCATTATTTAAGTTAGCAATAAAAAGGGTTTTATTTTCTAACTCTGTTGTCTCAAATAAGCCACTATTAAGATAAGGGATATGACTAAATTTAACTTGAATATCAGGGTTTCTCTCCTCAATTTTTTTTGCTAAGACTTGAAAGAATAAAGTATCTAAATCATTAAAATGAGTAATCTTTTCCTTATTCAGAAAACTATAGTTTTTATCCCCATTATTATAGTTAATTAATTGGGCTTCCAGTAATTTTAAGAACAAAATACGGTTAATCCAAGTAATTACTAATTCTAAGGCAATTTTAAATAATTCTTCTTGATAATTCTCTCTTAATTCATTATTATCATGTGAAAATTCTAACAACTCCTTTTCCCTCTTCCCTTTTCCCTTTTCCCTCTCATTACCTGCATCTTTTATTGTTTCACTGAATATAGATAAATTATCAAGTTTATTATAAGTATCTAAATGATAGATGACATTTTCTAATAGTGAGCCTTGATTTCGATTTTCTAGGGGGAGTCTTTGAATTAATTTTTTGCTTTTATCTTTGACTTCTGTTAATCCAATTATGTGTAATAATTCGCAGTAAAAATCTTGATTTAAACTATTGCTATCATTAACAAAGGGTAACTTTAATAAATGCTGAGGAGAGAATATTTTATAAAGAGGAATTAATTGCTTATCTTCGGAGATGTTTTGATAGTCAGTCAGGTTAAAATAGGTACAATTTTCCTTTAATTCTTGCTCATTTTCAGTTATATATTGACTAGCAATATCTTGATAAAAAAGCTCTTTTTTTTTGCTAGTTAATCTGCCTTCTTGAAAGTTATTAAATTCTTTAATTAAGGGTTTATGATGATAAAATAATCTTTCAAATAAATTGGCATCAAAGATAAACCAGTTATAAATATCGGTGATAATTAAATGTTTTAAGTTGATGTTATTTTCGTTAATTCGGGCTTGTAAATAATAAAAAAGTAACTGCTGTAATGACTTAACATTAAATTTATCAATACTTACCATCTCGCTTTTATTTTCTGGCTTTTTTGTCTCGATAATAACACCAATTTTACTGTCTTTATTACCATTATGAATTACTAAATCATTTCTATTTTGAGTGTTGAGATAATGATAGGGATGATAATAAGTTTGATTGAGAAAATCCCGTAAGTTATTTTTATGATATTCTTCCGATTCGTTAATTTTACTATCCGTTATAGTCAGTAAATTCTCTAAATTTTGCTTAAATTTATTAATATCTTCCCTCGCCACAGGTATTTTTCTGAATACATAGTTTAAGGCTTGTTTGGGATTATTTGACATCTTTAAAATTTAAAACTTTGCTACAATTCTATTGAAATTATTAATATTTATTTTTGGGTTACGCTAACGCTAACCCAACCTACGATATTGAATTTTTCATTTGACTTTCTTCATTCTCTCACACTATCTTAAAAATAAGGCGATCGAACTTTCAAACAATTCAACTTATCCTCTTGAATATAATCGATCGACCAACCAAATTCATCTCTTAATTTGAGGAAAAAAATAAAACCCCATTGAGACTCCCTTTCAAACAAATCAATGTCATTAGAGCTAATTTTGGTGTGTAAATTGTGCAACGCTGATATTAAATCAAAGAATATACCTTGATCCCAAATTTTCATTTCTAAATGATGACTTGTAATCTCTAGTCTCACATCAATCGGAGTGTCTTCTGTGTGATATTCATGGGCGTGACGCACCGCATTGGTAAATCCTTCAATTAAAGCCGTTTGAGCCTGTAACCAAATTTGTTCAGGAATATGTGATCGATGTTGTTTTTCAAACCAATTTAATAAATTTTCTACTTCGTCAAGATTACTGACAATTTTTAAGTGAAAATCAGGATTATCAGTATCATTATTGATTTTTTTTAACATTTTAATATAAACTCAATATTCATTTAATTTTGTCTGGACTTACCTATCCTTATTAGTCTTTGTGACAACTCAAAAATATAAACTCATAGATTATACTAATAATTGAGCTAAAAATAAGGAGAAATTGGCGATGGAGAGTTCATTGGTTAACAAGACGAGAACTGTTATTAATGTATTTGTGTTCTTGTTGACTTCTGTTTTAATGATTCCATCCTCTCACAGTTTACCTTTATCGAAGGGCGATCGACTACAAGTTTCGATACCTAATGAAAAATATTTTGCCGGAGTCTATCAAGTTAATCAAGATGGAGCATTAGAAATACCTTTTCTGGGTTCAGTATCTGTGATTGGTTTAGAACCTTATGAAGTACAACAACAACTATCAGATTTATTGATCGATCGAGGTTTCTTCCCAGCAGGTAAACTACAATTAACCGTTGAAATGTTGAAATGGTCGCCCATACAAGTTAGTGTGAGCGGAGAAGTATATCAACCCGGATTAATCCTCATTAATAATAGAGAAGAATCAGGAGCGGATGTCAATATTTCCAGAGAAGCCCAACAGGTAACGGGAGATTTTCCTTTAGGGCGTTTTCTCACCAATGCCATTCGATCGGCAGGAGGGGTTTTACCCACGGCAGATATAGAACAAATTATCGTTAAAAGAGGCGAGTTAGAAACGATCGTTGATCTTTCAGGCGTATTCACAGGCGAAGCAGTGGAGGATATACCCTTAATATCGGGCGATCGAATTATAGTCCCTGCCAAAGACTTTGTTCAACCCCAATTAGTTCGCCCTTCTGCTATTACGCCCCCCGGTATAAAAGTTTTTATGTCTAACCTGACTATTCCCGCCAATAGTAATGCTACCTCCGCCATTGGCAATCAACAAGAGGGCATTACCTTTCCCTATGGTGCTCGTTTTAGTCAAGCCGTTGTCGCCGCTAACTGTGCCGGGGGGATTCCTGATACCAACGCCTCCCGAAGTGCTATTTTAGTTAGAGTTGATCCTTTGACTGGAGAAACATCCGTCACAGAAAGAAAGGTGGAAGAATTACTGCGGAATAATAATGATGATGCCGATAATCCTTTTTTAATGAATAGAGATGGCGTTGTCTGTTATGATTCAAAAGTAACCAGCACTAGAGATGTTTTCAGAACGATCGCCGATATACTTAGCCCTCTTAATCCTCTTTTAATCTTTAGAAATATTTTTCGCTAATTTATCATTAAATTTTATGGTCAAAGCTATACCATCAAATATAATCGAAGCCAAATCCCAAAAACGAATTGGATGGAGAATTTTTCGTTATTTAGGAGTAGCAGCCCTTGCTAATGGCATGGTATGGGGATTGGCTCTTTATTATCTAAAAACAACAATGCCTAGTTATACCAGCGAACTAATTTTGAATGTAGCAGGAAGCGGACAAGGGGTCAATGTTAACTTACCCGACATAGGACAAGCCGTCACATCAACCACATCAGCTTTTGGTAGTTCATCTGATCCGAGAGAAAATTATAAACTAATCGCTTCCAATAATACGGTTTTACAAGAAGCCGCCAATTCACTAAAATTGCCCTTAGAAGATTTTGGCTCACCTCAAATCAAGATTATTAATAATACTACTACGTTTAAAATAGAAATAACGGGCAACTCTCCCGAAAAAGCCCAACAAAAAGCACAAGCTCTTTACGAAGCCTTAGCCAACAGATTAGATTTTCTGCGCACAACGGAACAAAACAGTCGCAATGAGGCGATTCAATCGGCGGTGAATGAAGCAGAATCAAAATTAACCAAGGCTCAAAGCCGTCTCTCAGATTATAAGATGCAATCGGGTTTAAGTTCCTCCGATCAGGTAGGATATTTAATTAATACGATCGAACAACTCCGAAAACAAAGAGCGGAATTAATCACCCAAACCAGCCAATCGGAAGCCACACTAAAGCAACTATCGGAAACCTTACAAACATCTTCCCCCGAAGCCTCCGACTCTCTTACTTTACAAAGTGATCAAGAATTTCAAAATAGTTTAAAAGAATATACCCAAATCACCCTTGAATTAGAAGCCTTAAAAGAAAGTCGAGGGGAGAATTACCCTGATGTATTGGAATTAAAAGACAAACAGCAAACAGCCCTTAATATCTTTTTAAAACGAGGAGAATCCTTACTAGGCAAATCCTTAGATCAAAATAGCTTACAAAATCTTAACCTAGACAATACCAGTGGTTTAGGCATTAAACGAGGAGAACTATATCAAAAAATTGTCACCTTAGAATCAGAACATAAGGGCTTTGTGGGGCAACTAGAGGCATTAAATCAACAAATCAAAGAATTAGAAGCACGACTGACTGTCTTAGTCGATAAAGCCCGAACTCTTGATTCTTTATTAAAAGAAGTACAAATTGCCGAAGCTATCTTCACATCTACCCTTGCCAAAGTTGATTTAGGGAAAAGCGATCCTTTTGGTTCATTTCCTTTGCTACAGTTAATCGAAGAACCTAGTTTACCAGAAGACCCAACATCACCGAAAACGAAATTAGTAATTATCGGGGCAGGATTAGGCTCAATTTTAGTTACCTTTGGTTTAACTATTCTTTGGTGGAGAGCGCCTTTACAAGTGATAGTTACGAAAATTATCAAAAATGTTCTTGAGTAATAAGCTAGTTTGCATTTAAGTTTACTGATGATGGCTAGAAAAAGGGTGATTCGACATACCTGACACCTTTTTTTAGATATAATTTATCATACTCAAAGTAGAAGAGCCTAAAGTCTAATTATTAACCTGAGTGAACTATAAAAATAGGTGAGGGCTGACTTGGAAGACTCCGAAGACAGGCAGACAGGAAGATTGTATTTCTGGTGAATGAATAAAATTCTCTCAAAAGTACATCAAATATTGAGAATTTTTCTCCCTGTCCACTTGTCCACCTGTCTAGTTTTCATCATTTTCTTTATGGTTCACTGAGGTAATTATTAGGAATCAAATTAGAGGGGAAAGGAATATTATCACCATATTCCCATGCAGTTTCTAACCATGATTGTTTGGCATCTAATATATTTTCCATCGCTTCTTCTAATGTCTCACCTTCAGAAATACAACCTTCTAAATCTTGAATTATTACAGTATATCCGCCTTCATTTTCGGGATAAAAAGTAATAGGATAATTTAAGTTTAAATAATCTTTTAATGTGGTTAATTTATCTTGAGTTTTCATTGAGTTTATTCTCCTAATTTTAATAACATTACTATTTGTTTAAGATAAGTTCTTTTAACGGTTTTACCGCTTTTTTTGGGTACGGTTATTTTTTGTCCTTGATTATTCCTAAAAGTATGATGACTACCCTTGGCTGATACTTCTTGAAAGCCAAAATTAGTAAGAATATAATAGACATCATCATAACTTAATTCTGGTGGATCTCTTAATAATTTGTCGATTAATTTTTCTAACTTTCCCATAATTTTAATCTGAGTCTAATTCTTTGCCCATGCGATACTTTATATCATATAGCAATCCTAAATCATTTGTGATAAATTACCATACATGAACATTTTTTCAAAATTAAAAATATTATTATTCGTAGAAAACTAAAATAAATATTTAACAATCTTAAATGATTTACATAAATGATAAAATTCTCTGATATTTTTTTTATAGTTAGGTGTAATTCTTTGGGTTTTGTTCTGGACAATTTGGGGCTAATCTTATACAAGCAGGGTTTTTTTCAAAGTCGGGATAAAATTGAATTTTTCTTAGTCCGTTTAGCAGACACTTCGGCTACGCTCAATATAAGTCTCGACTCCGCTCGATAACCGTGTAGTCGAACCATTAAATCAAATTTTGAGAATAAAAACGTCGTGCTGATTTAAAAATATATAAAACTTTATGAATTACAAAAATATTGTCGAAAAATTAACACACTTAAAAAATAATCCCGAATTACTAAAAATAGTCGGTAATACAGGATGGCTTTTTTTCGATCGAATCTTGAGAATGGGTATCGGCTTATTGATAGGAGTCTGGGTTGCCCGTTATCTGGGAGTAGAGCAATTTGGTATTTTTAACTATGCCTTGGCTTTCGTTATCTTGTTTATTAGTATCTCAACTCTTGGTTTACCCTCTTTGGTAGTCAGAACTATTACAGAAAACCCTGAAGATAAAGATACGATATTAGGCACTACTTTTTTGTTGCAAATTGGAGGGGGGATAGCCAGTTTAATTATCAGTGTTTTGACTATTTTTCTACTCAAACCCGATGATTATTTAACGATTTATTTAGTGGCAATTTTAGGCTCAATGGGGATTTTTCGGGCTTTTGAGACGATCGATCTTTGGTTTCAATCTCAGGTTCGATCGAAATATACAGTTTTAGCCAAAAATACAGCATTTATTATGGTGGGGATGCTGAAAATAATTTTAATCTACCTCAATGCTCCCTTGATCGCTTTTGCATGGGCAACTTTAGCAGAATTTATTATTGCGGGTATTGGTTTAATTATTGTCTATGAATGTCAAGGTTATTCCCTGAAACTATGGCGATGGAGTTTCTCCTTAGCCAAAAAATTACTTAAAGAAAGTTGGCCTCTCATATTATCGGGCTTAACCGTTATGATTTATATGAAGATGGATCAAATTATGCTTGGTTTTATGATTGATGCTAATGCTGTTGGTTTATATTCTTCCGCTACGAAAATTTCTGAGGCGTGGTATTTTATTCCCACTGCGATCGTATCTTCTGTATCCCCCGGTATTTATCAGGCAAAAAAAGACGGCGATGAAGCACTTTATTACCAAAAAATCACTAAAGTCTTAAGATTTTTAAATATCGTTGCCATTTCCATCTCTATTCCCATGACAATTTTATCAAAACCATTGATACTACTATTATTTGGTCAAGAATTTAGCCCCGCAGGAACGATTTTAGCGATTCATATTTGGACTTCCGTATTTGTGTTTATGGGGCAGGGTACATTTCCTTGGTTTATTGCCGAAGGCTTAAACGATTTATCTTTTCGCCGAACTTTTTTAGGGGCTATTAGCAATGTTATTTTAAATCTAATTTTAATTCCTCTTTATGCAGGAATTGGAGCGGCGATCGCCACGATTATTTCTCAAGCCATTGCCTCTTTTTTGAGTAATGCAACCCATCCTAAAACCAGAAAAATATTTAAAGTACAACTTCGATCGATGTTTTAATTTTTCTTTCGTTTAATGGCACTTTTTTGGATAAATCCATTGAGTTTTAAGCCCCAAAATTCCAGAAAATTATACAAAGGAGAAGGCAATAAATACAGTAAATAACCCACGATCGAAGTTAATACAGTAACACGGGTATTAGTAAATAAAATCTTGTTGTAGGTGGAAAAGGCTTGATTAATTAATTGCACTGCGGTTTTACCATCCTTAAATTTAATAGCTTGACGGGCTAAATATAATAATTGATGGGCTTTGGCAGGTTTTTCACAACGATCGATTAAATCAGGGGCATAAGAGCGAGTTTTGTTGATTACCTGCTCCCAAGAAGCCAACTGGGGAAATACATTTGCGGAAAGCCCTTGTTGATTGACTCGATAAAGGGTTAAAGTATCAGAAAAACCCTCTATTTTCCAAGAAGTTTGTAATACAATTCTGATCCAACATTCCAAATCTTCCGATCGTCGAAAATCCTCATCAAAATAAAAATTTTCTACCTCTCCATGACGGTTATCTGGAAAACAAATCTCCTCAAATACTTCTCTACGAATTACGGGGGCTGAACCATTACCGATGGAATTTTCGTAAAACAAATGTTCGGCTGTAATATTTTCTAATCGGGGCATTTGATATGTACCAAGTAATTTATCTTGATTATCAATGAAAGCCGATCGAGAAAAACTCACCCCCACTTCAGGATGTGATTCTAAATGCTCAATATGTTTTGCTAATTTATCAGGCATCCACATATCATCACCATCTAAAAAAGCTAAATACTCCCCCTGACTGTGGCGAATCCCTGTATTTCTTGCCCCCGCTAATCCTCGATTTTTTTGAGAGATAATTCTGATACGATAATCCTCAAACTGCCGACAAATATCCATAGTTCGATCGTTGCCTTCATCATCGATAATCAATAATTCAAAATGGGGATAGGTTTGACTCAAAACCGAATTAATAGCTTGAGCAATATAGGCTTCAACGTTATAGACAGGAACAATTACTGATACAAGTTTCATATATTTAGCAATTTTTACTCAAAAGCTATATTGGGATTATTTTGGGTTTTGTGAGCAACTATAACTCGATTTCTACCTTGATTTTTGGCTTCATAAAGGGCATTATCCGCCTCATTGAGTAGAGAAATTCCATGAGCAGGATAACTGGCAATACCAATGGAAACAGTAACGGGAGGTAAAGGTAATGATTGATAAACGATTCTGTCAAGTTCGATCGTCTCTCTGATGCTTTCTGCACGGAAAAAAATATCCTCGATCGCACATTCAGGACAGATAACGGTGATTTCTTCCCCCCCATAACGACAAACCACATCATATTCCCTTACATTTTTTTTAATCAGATTGGCAGCCCTTTGTAAAACTAAATCCCCTGCACTATGACCAAAATTATCATTAAAACGTTTAAAATGATCTATATCAATCATCATCACACAAAAACAAGATTTATTTCGTTTTGCCCGATGTAACTCCTTAACTAAAAACTCATCTAAATAACGGCGGTTAAATAATCCCGTCAAAGGATCACGACTGATTTCTTCTTTTAATACTTTGTTTTGTTCATGTTTTTTCAATGCCATTTTGATATTAGCGTGTAATTCTTTTTCTAAATAAGGTTTGAGAATATAACCATAACACCCTGTTTCCTCCGCCCTTTCTAAAGTCTGATCATCCGCATAAGCAGTTAAATAAATGATTGGTAAATGATAATTTTGATCAATTTCCCTTGCGGTTTCAATACCATCCTTATCTCCTTTGATAACAATATCCATGAGAATTAAATCAGGGGGGGTTTTTCTAATAGACTCTAAAGCCGCATCTCCCGAAGAAACAATGCCCGTGAGTTGATAACCCATTTTTTCTAACTTTTTGGACAAAGTTCGTGCGATGAGTAATTCATCTTCCACTATCAATATTTTCACTGGATTCATCTTGTTTAATATCTCCTCTGATATTTTTGTTTTTGAAAAAGAATTTTAACAACCGTACCTTCTTCCTTTCCAATAGATAATTCTCCATCTAGTTGAGACGTTAATAAAGAAACTAATTGCAAACCCAGACTCTCACTTTTTTCCAGTTCCCATTGTTCAGGAAAACCAATACCATCGTCTTTGACAGTTAACAAATATTTATTGTTATCAGTTTTAAGGGAAATAGTTATTGATCCTTGATTTCTACCGATAAAAGCGTGTTTTAAGGCATTAGAAATTAACTCATTAACAATTAGACCACAAGGAGTAACAGTTTCTATATTAAAAATTATAGATTCTAATTCAAAATTAATCTCAATTTTTTGTTGATTATGTACAAAGGATAAATATAACTGATCAACTAAATTTTGAATGTATTGGGCAATATCAATGTTAGAAAAATCAGGGGATTTATAAAGTTTTTCATGAATGAGTGCGATCGTCCGTATTCTTTTTTGAGTTTCCGTCATCAATTGAAGAATCTTATCGTCATCTGTAAACTCACATTGCCAATCTAAAATGCTACTTACTACCAATAAATTATTTTTGACTCGATGATGAATCTCTTTGAGTAACAACTGTTTTTCATCTAAAGATTGAGAAAGTTGCCTTTGAAACTGTTTAATTTGACGAATATCCCTCACTGTATAGCAAATCAGAGATGTTTGACTAAGGTAAATAATACTTATATTTAACTCTACATCTATTAATGAACCATCCTTGTGCAATAAGGTAGAATCATAAATAATATTTAATTTTTCTTGCTCAATTTGTTGGATTTGAGTGTCAAATACTTCAGTATTAATGGTTTGAAGTTCATAAATTTTTAACTTAGTTAGTTCCGACTCTGTATAACCGATCAAGTTGCAAAAGGCAATATTTGCCTCTATTATTTGCTTAGTATCGAGGTCAGCCAAAATAATATCTTGAGCTATTTGACGAACTACGGAACGATATTTTTCTTCTTGTTCTTGAATCGATTGATTAAAAGTGGTATTAAATTGATCACTATTAATTAGAGTAATATCATTTTTGTTCTGTAAATTTACTTTAGTACTTGATTTTTCTTCTAAATTATTCTCTTGCTCAAATTTTATAACTCGATAAATAATTTGAATGCCACTATTTACTCCTCCTAAATCAACCACGTCTTGAGATTTTAACTCATGAGATAAACACCTTTTTCGATCGACAAAAATACCATTAGCACTTCTTTTTCCTTTTAAATTACCATCAATAATCCAGTAACTAATTTTTTGATCTATACTGTTATAAAACATAGGCATAATGACGCAGTGATACCTAGAGATGAGAGAATGGGAAATGACAATATTATTTTCAGAATTACGACCAATAGAATAAGTTTCATTGTCTAAAATAAAATCTTGACTAAAATTTTGTTGCTCATTTTTTATCGTTATTATATGTTTGGAAAGGAGATATTTGCTCATGTAGATTCTGGACGTATAGTTCACTTCCGAAAAAATAATGCTGAATCGAGATTCATTATCCTAATCTAATAGTACCTAAATTTATGATTTTATCACCGTAGGACAGGCATTTTGCCTGTATTTTTGAAGATGTCTATTGGTTTATAATTGGCTATAATTGGCTATAATTGGTTGTTATTAGCTTAATAATTGGCTATGGTATGGATATTAACCAAATTGTCATCACTCCAGAAATCTTAACTCTGATCGCTGAAATTGACAAGTTTAAAGGCTCATGGCGGAGTTTAAAAACTCTTTCCCCTGAAAAGTTAGCTACATTGAAAAAGGTTGCCACGATCGAAAGTATTGGTTCTTCCACTCGTATTGAAGGAGTTAAAAACGAGTATTGTATTCTAGTTCTTTAAAAGCAATAATTACTTCTGTTCCTTGTTCTTGGTTAATCACCAATTTTCCTTCTAATTGTTGCGTGAGTAAACTCACTAATTGTAAACCTAAACTATCAGTTTTTTGCCAGTCAAAATTATCAGGAAAACCAATACCATTATCTTTAACTATTAGAGTTATTTTTTTAGATCGATCGAGACATAAATTAAGGGAAATAGTCCCATTTTCTTGGTTAGAAAAAGCGTGTTCTAAGGAATTGGCTACTAACTCATTGACAATTAATCCGCAGGGAGTGGCAGTTTCAATATTAACAAATATAGATTGTAAGTCAAATTCTATATTGATTTTGTCTAAATTCAAGTTACTACTAAGAAAAACTTGTTCAATCAGACTTTTGAGATATTCCGCTAAGTCGATACGGGCTAAATCAGAGGATTTATATAGTTTCTCATGGATTAACGCCATACTTTGAATTCTTTTTTGGCTATCTTCCATGATGGAGATAATATTTGGGTCTGTTAAAAATTCTGTTTGCCAATCAATTAAGCTAGAGACTACTAATAAATTGTTTTTGACTCGGTGATGTATCTCTTTTAGTAATATTTCTTTCTGTCTTAGAGATGTCTTTACTTCCTCTTGGGCTTTTTTGATGTCGGTGATGTCTCGGCAAATGCAAATAATTACATTATCATTGATACTTAAGGATAAACCTTCGATAAAAGTTGAACCATCTTTTTTAGTAGCGATCGCCTCTCCTTGCCAATAACCGTGATCATACAAAATCGGAAAAATATCTTTCTCGATTCGATCGACCTCTTGGGGAGAATATAGTACACGCCAATTTACACCGATTAAATCTTGAGGATCATTATAACCGAATAATTTATGGTGTGAAGCATTGACATAGACAAATATTTCATTTTCTAAAACTGCAATACCGTCAATGGTTGCATCCATAGCGTTTAGTTGACGTTTCATGATTTGTTCTGTATTAACTCTCTCAGTGACATCATTTTGAACGCCGATATAATGAGTTAAATTACCATGAACATCGTAAATAGGTGAAATATTTAATTCATTCCAGAATAAATCACCATTCTTTTTATAGTTACGCACAATTACCTGACAACCTTGATGATTTTTTAAACTGCGTCGAAGAATTTGTAATGACTCTTGATTTTGATCGTTACCCTGTAGAAAGCGACAATTCTTGCCAATTACTTCCTTTGCTTGATAACCCGTCATTTGTTCAAAGGCGGGATTAACTAACATACAAGGAAAATCGGGTTTAGTGGCATCGACAATAATAATGCCATTTTGAGTAGCTGCGATCGCCCTTTCTTTCAAAATTAAATCTTTGGTTTTCATCTCTACCTTTTCTTCCAATTCTCGATTAGCTTCTTGGAGAATCTGATTAATTTTTTTGTTGCTTTCACTTTTAACCATTTTTTCGATAGTTTGATATAAAAGAATAATTACGACAAAAGTAATTACAACTAAACGAGTTAGATGGTGTGTATAATTATCAGCCGATTGGAAAAGACTAAGAGGATAAGAAATTTCTAACACTCCTCGAACATCTCCCACCTTCCAATCCCTTTTTGGGGAATCAGGATGACGATTATGACACTCCACACAGGAAGGTTTCATCACATCCCCTACCCCATAACGAAAAAAGGGAACTCCCTTGATTTTTTCCTCTCTATAAAAAGGTTGACTAGGATTCTGACGAATATTTTGTAAAGCGGATTTTTGAAAGTCATCTTTAACTCCCCCTTCTTTTTCTCGCCAAGGGAAAGGATAATCACTATAGTATCTCACAATTAGTTCGGGATTACTTTGTCTAATTTTTTCGCTCAATTCCATTAAAAAACTGGCAGGAATAGGAGCATGATTAGGAAAAGAAGAATAGTTATGGGAAAAGTTAACCTCTGGAATATCATTGAGTTTTGCTACCACTTCTGTACTATAAATATCCCTCGCATTGATCATACTTTCAGAAATTAAACGGGAAGATTCGATCGCCTTTTCTATAATGGAATCATCCAACGCTCTAATTTCCAAGGCAAAATTGATGATTATAATTATCAATAGAATTACAGTCATTTTTAGCCATGGATATTTAAGATAATTAAGTATTTTCTTCACAATTTATGCCCACAATTCACAAAAAATTCAGAAAAGTTCATACTTGTAGCAAAACAATAAATATATTATACACCTATTAAGTTATCGTGCAAAATTAATTGTATAGAGACAAGGGATTTAAACCCCTTTTTATCATAGCTTTGAGGTAAATAAAATTCATAATTAATTTTGCTTACTTACTTAGATTTGTTCTTTAAAATTTAAAGATTTATGACTATTTTTATTCTTAAAAGCTATCCCCATAATAATTAAACCGGGCCAATAAAGATAAGCTAAAATATCCAAATTTTCCCCAAAAGTATAAAGGAATAGAATAAACAAAATAGCTAAACCAGCCCTCGCCACTTCTTCAGTTTGTGCCTTAACTAACAACACCAATAAACTTAAAATCATGGGAATTGCCAAAGCAAAAAACCCCACAATTCCCCTCATAAATAATAAACCATACCAAGTATGATGAGAACCGATAGGCATATACTCCACCACATGAGGACCCGGTTCCACCACTCCATGTCCCCAAATAGGTGCTTCGGTACGCCAACGGTATCCAGCAATTTCTTTTAAAACTCGTCTGACTCGGCTAGAATCTGCTCTTGCTTCCGTAAATTTCTGCTTAAAAGTATCCAACGCCATGAAAATTACTGGGGATAAAATACCTGCGATCGTACTACCAACCCCCATTAAAATTAAAATAATTGGGCGAGTTAACCGAGAGCAGAAAAAAATGACAACAGGAGTTAAAATGAGAGAAATTAAAGCTAGACGAGATTTACAGATATTTCCCATAAAAATTGAGCCAATAATGCCAAATAAACGCCATTTCTTATTTTTCTCTTGAAGGGCAAGGATAAAGTAAACATTTGCCACAAATCCTAAAGCAGGTCCCCAAGGGGTAAATAATCGCTGACGAATTGAGCCATCGAAATCAATTTCATAGAGGGAAACATCAAAAAAAGTATTACCCGGTCCTCCTACGGCTTTGAGGGGGGATACATATAAGATTTCTGGGAGATGAAGAATAGGCGCAATAATTAAAAGGGGAGAAATAAGCAGGGTATGAAAACAAATAACGCACACGGCACGGTAAATAATTTGAGGGCGTATCTTTAAACATCCTGCTAAGGGATAAAGGGCTAATCCTGCCCAACCTTTTGCCCAACCAATGCTAGATTTGATCAGCATTCCAGTACCTAAGTTATAGTCTAAATGCCCCACCACTAAAGCAACTTGCATGACTAACATTCCGATAATCCATACCCAAGTGATTAAGGGTATAGAAATTCGATCTTCTGGAGGAGTTTCTTCTGTTTGTAGCCACCATTGTAATGCTAAACAGAAGCCCAGTATAACCCCTAATACTGAACCAACAATATAGGTTGCTCCGATTAAATAAAAGCCATAAGTCCAAATCATGCCATACCAGACTAATTTTTCGGGAAAATTTTCGGGTTGGATAGTAATTTTACTGGGTTTGTCTAAGTTCATTACATATTTTCAAAAAATATTTTTAATAGATTGTTGGCTTTAGCCGTAATTTGACAAATTGTGGACTTAACCCATTGGTAGTAAAAATCAACGTTTGGGAGATTCCTCGACAAGCTCGGAATGACAAAATATTGTTTCCCATTCTTGAACACAATTTTGCCAACTATTGATGACTGAGTTTCTCCCTTTGATGCCCCATTTCGTTAGGGGTTTTGTGGATAAGGATAATATTCCTTCTCCTAATGCTTTTATGTTATCACGGGGAATTAGTAAACCGCAGTCTTTGATTTGTTCTACTAAACCATCTACTCCAAAGGCTACAACGGCACGGGCGGCGGCTTTGGTTTCTAAGGCTACTAAACCCCAACCTTCCCAACGAGAGGGGATAATAATTACATCACAATCGTTTAAAAATTGATTGATATGTTCGATCGAACCTAGTAATTTAACATTAGGTAATCCTTTCCCTAAAGAAGTAATTAATTCTTCATCTTGCCCATAACCCCCTAACCGTAACTCAAAATTTTGCCATTGGGGGGAGGTAGAAATTTCTTTGATGGCGCGTAACAATAAATCAAAACCCTTTTGAGGGGCAAAACGTCCATAAGCACCTAAAATAATTTTTTCTCCTGTGATTTTCGGAGGAATTTTGAGCAAAGATTCAAGGGGAGAAGCTGGAGTAATGACGGTAATTTTTTCTGGTTTAACTAATTTATTATCGATCATCCATTGTCTTTGTGCCTGAGAAATAGAGATAATTCGATCGACCATACCATAAGACAGTTTTAACATGGTATGAAAACGGAATTTTGAAGATACCTGATGTTGTTCAAAACCCTTACAGTAATGGTGATCACAAATATAAATAGGACAGTATTTTTTGAGTCTTTTTAAAGGTAATAAATAACGCCAAGCACAGGGATAATGAAAGATAATTAAATCTGGTTTTTCTTTGATTAATTGTGTCTTTATCTCCTCTAATCTGACCATGTTAAAGTCAAATTTATGCCCTAGAGATGCCATTAAATTCTTAACAAGGAGATTTGAACCTCCAGCCCTTTTATCACCGATTAAATGCCATATTTTTGGTTTCATAAGTTTTATATTTTTATTAAGATAACCATGACGAAAGATCTCGATCGATTAATTTCTGACAGGCTAAAATATCTTCTTTATAAATATTAATTAATTTTTCTCTAACTTCTGGTGTGATAGTGGGGGTTTGTAAATTTTTATGTTGAATTTTTTGGCGAAAAGAGGCTGGTAATAAGGGTTTAACTAAACTTTTTAAAGGATTCGGTTTTGTTAATAATTTATGTAATAATTCATTTTTTGGCATTCCCGACTTATTCGGGCGAATTGTCATATCGGGTTCAAAGTTGGTTTCTACTTCTAAAAAAGCAAAAATATTTTGAATTAATTTGAGGGCATCGTCTCTTAAATCTTCATACAAATAAACACGAATTTGATCGGGGTTAAACTGCTGATAATATCTCTCTAATTGAAGGTGATAAAAACCTAATTGAATATAATGCCAAAACCATTCCCAATGATTAGCGATGCGATCGAACTCTGCTTCTAAGGCTTTTCCAAAGTCCTTTTCGGGTTCTCGATCGTCTCTAATTAAGTGTAAAAAGTTAGCATAGGCTCGATCGACAGGATTTCTTAAAATTACAATGAGCTTGGCGTTAGGAATATAGTGATAAATTCTCTCAACGGCTTTTTCATTATAGAGATATAATGGACAGGCTTCGCCGATGGCTTTTTCTTCTTTTACCCCTTGAAATTCTTGCTCATAGGTGGCTAAATCAGTAATAGAAAATTGTTCGATCGCTCGATCGCCAATACCATTAAACTTTAAAGTTTCCCCCTCAAAAGCGAAAAAATTAGTCTCCTTATCAGGAGTCATATAAATTTGCGGATGTTGTTTTAAGTAGGAATGTAAAGCCGTTGTACCTGCTTTCGCCGCCCCAATAATTAAAAAATTAGGTAGTGTCATAGATTAAAATTATTAAAAGTTAGGTTGATAGTAGGGTGTTCAAAATGTCTCTGATTACGATGTAATTTTTCACTCAAAATATTATCTTAACGCAAGTTGCTAGTTACTAGCTTAAACTGTAATTATTTATACTAAATATCTAAAATTAGTGTGATTTTTCATTAAAATAAACCTTTTTGATGCCTAATTTGAACAGTTTTTTATAACTAGCAACTTAGGTGATCTTAGATTCACACCTAATATTATCGATCATATTCAAAAAGGTAGGAAAATATATTAGTATATTTAGCCAAATTTAAACCCCCGAAGTCTTATGCACAACTGAAAATTATTCCTTTTTCCTCTTCCCTACCATCTAAATACAAACTAGCTTATAATTTTAGGTGGAGAAAGAATAGATGTAATAAAAATATGGTAAATACAGCAGAAGAAGTTTGGCAATTATTAGGTGAATTAATTAACGCCCAAAAAGAAACAGAGCGTATTATCAAAGAACAATCTTTAGAGACAGAAAGACGTTCCCAAGAAACCGAGCGTATTCTTAAAGAACAATTTCAAGAAACTGAACGTATCCTTAAAGAACAATCTCAAGAAACCGATCGCCGAATGCAAGAAACTGATCGCCGAATAAAACAAGTAAGCCAAGAAATTGGGAAACTAGGAAATCGTTTAGGAGAGTTTGTGGAGTGGCAAGTACGTCCATCTGCTGTACGTTTGTTTCAAGAAAGAGGTATTGATGTCCATGAATTACAATCTGATGTAGTGGTGAAAAGGGCAGAAGGCGGTTTAGAAATTGATTTATTATTAGTAAATAATACTGAAGTGGTATTGGTAGAAGTAAAAAGCAAATTAACTCAAAGGGATGTGGATGAACATTTACAAAGATTAGAAAAGTTTAAACCCTTAATGTCACGATACAAAAATATGAGGGCATTGGGAGCAGTGGCGGCTATGGTGGTGACGGATGAAGTCGCTAATTATGCTTATAGTCAAGGTTTATTCGTGATGACTCCATCAGGAGAAAATATGACTATTATTAATTCTAACGAGTTTCAACCGAAAGTTTGGTAAAAGTTGGTACTTAGGGGGGATCAAATACCACAAAAGCTAATTAGATGGTTATGGTAACAAAAATTTAATAATAATTTTCTCACACAAAAAACAAGATAAAATTTAGGAAAAGAGGACAAGCACGATCGATCAATCAATTTTAAAATCATGACGAAAGTATCAGTCATCATTCCCGTTTATAATTCACAAACTACTGTACTGCAAACTTTAGAATCGGTGTTAAATCAAACTTATTCGGATTTTGAACTAATTATTGTTGATGATGGTAGCACCGATCGAAGTATCGAACTTTGTCAAGAATCGATCGAACAACAGAACAAAGTATCCCCAGAACGCATTAAAATTGTTCATCAGCAAAATAGAGGACTAGCAGGAGCAAGAAATACAGGGATTCGTCATAGTCAAGGAGAATATTTAGCGTTTGTTGATGCCGATGATCTTTGGCTACCTGAAAAATTAGAGTATCATGTTCAGCATTTAGATCACAATCCCACCGTAGGGGTTAGTTTTTCTCGCTCTGAATTCATCGATATTGAAGGGAAGGCTTTAGGTATTTATCAAATCCCCCAATTAACCAACATTACCCCTGATTATCTATTTTGTCGTAATCCTATTAGTAACGGTTCGGCGGTAGTCATTCGGAGAGAAACCTTAGAGGGAATCAAATTTCAAGAGAATCTTTATGGCGAAATAGAAGATTTTTATTTTGATGATACTTTTCGACAGTCAGAAGATATTGAATGTTGGTTACGCATTGCTCTACAAACTAACTGGCACATTGAAGGCATTCCCAATTCTTTAACCCTTTATCGAGTCAATGAGAAGGGATTATCAGCAAATATTCGATCGCAGTATGAAGCATGGGAAAGGATTTTACACAAAACCGAAACCTATAACCCTGAATTTATCAAGAAATGGGGTAATAAAGCTAGAGCCTATCAATTACGATACTTAGCAAGAAGGGCTGTCAGATTACGATCGCCCCAAGTAGCCTTCAAATTATTTTTTGAAGCCATAAAATATCATTGGCGTATAATCATTGAAGAACCTCGAAGAACGATTATTACCTTTTTTGAGTGTACTTTATGTACAGTGGCCTCAACTACAAACTCGTTATCCTCAAGCTGAATTAGTTATTCCTCTCAAAAATATATGATTTTTGTCACCGTTGGTACAGAACAATTCCCCTTTAATCGCCTCATGCACTGGATTGAGGTTTTATTAGAATCAAATCTGATTGATGAAGAAATTATCGTTCAATATGGTAATTGTACCGTATTACCTACAGGGGCGAAGGTTTATCGTTTTGTCAAGGAAGATATGTTTCGCTCTTTGATCAATCAAGCTCGTCTAGTGATTAGTCATTGTGGAGAGGGTACTTTATTGTTATTGGATTCTCTCGATAAACCTTATATTTTGGTATCTCGATCGCAAAAATTTAAAGAACACGTTGACGATCATCAAATTGAGTTAGCTATGGCGATGGAACAAATGAATATCCCTGTGGCATGGTGTCCGGGGGATTTAATTCGTTTTATCTATAATCCTCGTCAAGTATCTATTAGCGATGTTACCTTTCAGAGTGCGATCGCGCTTTGCCAGAGTTTAGAGCAACGTTTTGGTTCGATCGAATCTTTATCTTGAGAGTGGGAGGTGTCTAGCAGATTGATAAGGTTAACATTATTACCCACTTCGCAATAAATTGACGAAGCTAACAGCGAAAATCTGCTAAAGCGATTTCGTAAATATCTTTTAAAATGATAAAATACAAAGAAAATATAGTTGAATCTTCTGAAATGAGTCGCTTTAGCTGACTTGGGCTATTGGTTCCATGAAATTTATTTCTTGGCGGATTATGAGATATTACCTGAATATTTATTTCTTCTTTTTTCATTCTTAACTCTTAATTCTTAACTCTCCCTATCTTTACCAATATCTTTTGACTCTCCCACTAAATATATGACAGATCAAAAATTCATTCTCACTTCCATAAAAAATACTTTGTTAGTTCAAATGCCACCTAAATTAACGGTAATGGAGGCAATGGCTTTAAAAAAAGAATATCGTCAATGGATAGAGGAAAAAACCATAGAGAAAATTATTTTAGATTTTGGTAAGACTAAATTTATTGATAGTAGCGGTATTGGTTCTTTAGTTAGCATGATTAAATTTACTAAGGAACAAAAAATTGTTTTACAAATATGGAGTATTCTGCCCCAAGTGGCGGAGGTATTTTCTTTAATTGGCATGGAAAAAGTATTGCCCATTATTGCCCATACAGAGCCTACTATTCCCATTTCTGGTTCTAAATTAAAGGATTTACCCTCTGTCACCCATCCTTCAGTTCGATCGAAAACCAAGCGTTTAATCGACATTATCGGCGGATTAATGGGTTTAGGATTTGTGGCAATTTTGTTTATTCCCGTCGCCATTGCGATAAAATTAGACAGTCCGGGTCCGATTTTATTTAGTCAAACTCGTTGCGGTTGGATGGGCAAAAGATTTAAAATTTGGAAATTTCGATCGATGGTGACAAATGCCGAAGCCTTAAAAGCTACTATTGATAATCAGGCACAGGGGGCATTTTTCAAAAATGAAAATGATCCTCGTATTACCCGTGTTGGTAAATTTTTACGCAAAACCAGTTTAGACGAATTTCCCCAATTTTGGAACGTAGTCAAAGGAGAAATGAGTTTAATCGGTACTCGCCCCCCAACTCCCAACGAAGTAGAACAATATGAAGTACCTAACTGGCAAAGGTTAGATGTGCGCCCCGGTTTAAGTGGAGAATGGCAGGTAAACGGTCGATCGAAAATTCGTGATTTTGAAGACGTGATTAAACTTGACTTACGTTATCAGGAAAATTGGAGTTTAATGTATGATTTCAAATTAATCTTAAAAACCATTCTGGTTATCTTTTCTAAAGATTCGGGGGCGGCTTAATCTCGATCGAAATTCTATTAAACTATTTGTAATTGTCTGGTGTTAGTTCTACTGGAAAAATAAAAGTGGTCATTATTGTAGAAGAGCCAATTATTTTTGGGTTACGCTAACGCTAACCCAACCTACTATTATCGATTACTTTTGTTAATCAAAATACTTTTTCAGCATCTCCTAATTCTAAATCATCCGATGAACCTTCGTGAACGGTTTTAACCCATTTGAGTTGTTTTTGACGAATAGACATTCTAGCAGTGGTAAAAGGCATCACGAAAAACCAATGAGTCATATATATCATCCCTAAGAGACTTTTAGTCATCATTTTTAAGTTATCCCCAATGGTGATATTGTCTAGTTTTGTTCTTTTTAAGCCTGTAAACATTCCCCAATATGCCAAAATGAGGGTAAGACTGGTTAAGGGCGCAATTAAGGGAATCTGATGACGGGTAATTACCATCACTAAGTCGGGAATAGCAGCAGTGGGAAAGATATATTGTACTAAGAAGAAGTAAAGTAAATCGAATTTTTTGCTCCAATTTAAGCGATTACTCAGGATAAAACGCCAATAGTCGAAATAACGTTGATAACCGCCTTCAGCCCAACGATTTCTTTGATGCCACAGTGCGATCGAACTTTTAACTCCTTCTTCTTCTACGGCAGGATGTTCTAAAATACCTATATCCCATTGATCCAAGTGTAAACGAATGGTAAGATCGAGATCATCGGTGATGGTTTCTTCATTCCACCCTCCACAACTTTCTAAGGCTTGACGAAGTACAAATTGCCCATTTCCCCTTAATTCTCCCATACCTCCACAGGCGATTCTTTGTTGTTGAAAGTAACTATCTAACGCCATCTCTACGGATTGCCCTAATGTCCAAAAATTTTCATCGGCATTACTAATAGATTTTCTGACTTGAATTGCGCCTATTTTGTCAGTAAATAAGGGTACTATTTTTCTTAATAAGTCGGGGGAGGCAATGGCATCAGCATCAAATACCCCGACAATATCTCCAGTGGTTAAAGCAAAGGCTTGATTTAAAGCGCCCGATTTCCCCCCTTTGGCGGTGTTGTCTCGGTGTAAAACTTTTAATTGAGGATATTTCTTTGCTAATTCATCTAAAATCATACCAGTTCGATCGATACTATTATCATTAATCACCCAAAACTCGTATAAATCTTGAGGATAGTCGAAACTTGACAACATTTTCACTAATTTTCCTACTACCGCTTCTTCATTTTTAGCGGATACCATCACAGAAATTTTAGGTAAGTTGTCTATGTTTTCATTGGATGTGATAACAGGAGGCTTGGCAAACATTAATCTTAAGGCTTGAATTGTGACAAAACACCCCAAGATTAACACAACCCAAATACTCCAAGATACTAAGTGCAGTACGATCGTGACTAACCAAATAATACTCAAAGCAAAAGCCGCTTTTTTGCGTCTTCCCGACAAGCCTTGAAAAAAATCGTTTCTAAATTCTTCTTCTTCTATGGCAGGATCAGAAAATTCTGCTATTAATGAAGTAATAGGGTCTAATTGATTATTAATTTCTTCAGGATTGAAACTGTCTTTATTGGGCATATCTTTGGATTAAAGGTTAGTTAATTTAGCAATGATGACACTATTTTAAACGTTATTGTTCAATTTTTGTGCATTTTCTCAAAAATGTATTATACTCTAACCTTTGATTTTAATAGCTTTGTGATTTATTCACCAAGCCCTAAGTACTTATTCTCTATTCTCTGATTACTTAAAATGTACATTACGTCACTGAATATATGAGAAGGAAACTGTCCACCAAATTGTGAAACTATGACAAAATATTAAGGTGAGAATGAAAATCCAACCTTTTCCATTATGAATAAGATAGATAATAATTTCGACTGGCAAAGAATAGCAAAATCTTTAGAAATAGAGAAAGAATTAGGTTATAAAAATATTCAAGGAAAACAGTATCGCTTCAATGAATTTTTATGCTTAACTTTTGGCAATATTCCCCCTGTTAATAATTTACTAATTGCTTTTAAATGGCAAAAAATTGCTAAACAATACGCTCTTTATCCTCAATTAACTTTACAGGAAAGAATCGATTTAATTAATGACACAGAAATTTTAATTACTGAAATTCAAGCAAAAGAAGATAGTTATTTTCAAAGTTATGAAACTCTTCCCGTAGTTGAACAAAAAATTATTAAAAATACTGCAATAAAGCCTGTTAATACTCCTAACAAAAATATAACCTTAGATGATCCAGTAGTTAATTTAGAGAGTATTTTTTATAAACAAAAAGAACCTTTAATGAAATTAGGTCTTTATAAAGTGAGAGATTTATTATTTTATTATCCTAGGGATCATATTGATTATACTCGTAAAGTTAACATTTGTGATTTAGAAGCAGGTGCTACTGTTACTTTAATTGGTAAAGTCAAAAAATGTGACTGTTTTAGTAGTCCAAAAAATAAAAAATTAACGATTCTTAGTATCATCATTAAAGATCAAACTGGAGAGTTAAAACTTAATCGTTTTTATGCAGGAAATTATTATAGTAATCGAGGTTGGCAGGAAAAAATGAAACGGATGTACCCTTGTGGTGCATTAATTGCTGTTTCGGGATTAGTAAAGGAAAATAAATACGGTATTACCCTTGATAATCCTGAGTTTGAGGTGTTAGACAGTCACGGAGGCAATATCAATTCTTTCAAAATTGGTAGTTTATTACCTGTTTATCCCTTAACCGAAGGCATCCCCGCCGATGTGATTCGTAAGGGAGTAATGGAGGCTATCCCCTTGCTAAAACACATTGATGATCCTTTACCTGCTATACTTAAACAACAGTACGATTTGATCGATTTACAACGGGCGATCGCACAGATACACTACCCTGAAGATCAAGAAATATTAAGCCATGCTAGAAGAAGACTAATTTTTGATGAATTTTTCTATCTCCAACTAGGCTTTTTAAACCGTAAACAACAGGAAAAAGAAAGCCGTCAAGCGGTAGCTTTTAACCCTCATGGGCAACTTATTGAGCAGTTTAATGAGATTTTACCCTTTAAGTTGACTAACGCTCAAAAACGGGTTATCAATGAAATTGAACAGGATTTACAGTCGGATTCTCCTATGAATCGTCTTGTACAAGGGGATGTAGGTTCAGGAAAAACGATCGTAGCTGTATTTGCTATTCTTACGGCATTACAATCAGGCTATCAAGGGGCTTTGATGGCTCCCACAGAAGTTTTAGCAGAACAACATTACAGGAAGATAGTAGAGTGGTTTAATCTTCTCCATTTGCCCGTAGAATTGCTTACAGGGTCAACAAAAATGGCTAAACGGAGGGTGATACATTCCCAACTGCAAAGCGGAGAATTACCCCTTTTAATCGGCACTCATGCTTTAATTCAAGACCCTGTAAACTTTTGTAATCTAGGTTTAGTTGTCATCGATGAGCAACATAGATTTGGAGTACAACAACGATCGAGATTACTAGCGAAAGGGAAAGCACCTCATGTGTTAACCATGACAGCGACACCGATTCCTCGTACCCTTGCCTTAACCTTACATGGGGATTTAGATGTGAGTCAAATTGACGAGTTACCCCCCGGCAGACAACCCATTCAAACGACTGCTTTAACAGGAAAAGAGCGCCTCCAAGCCTATGATTTGATTAAGCGAGAAGTGGCGCAAGGAAGACAGGCTTATGTGATTTTTCCCATGATTGAAGAATCGGAAAAGCTAGACGTAAAGGCGGCTGTAGCCGAGCATCAAAAATTTAGTGACAAAATTTTCCCTGATTTTAATGTGGGTTTACTTCATGGTAGGATGAGTTCGATCGAAAAGGAAAATGCCTTAAATGCCTTTCGGGATAACGATATACAAATTATTGTCTCCACTACCGTTATCGAGGTTGGGGTGGATGTACCCAATGCTACCGTAATGTTAATCGAAAATGCCGAGAGATTTGGCTTGTCGCAACTCCATCAGTTAAGAGGAAGGGTTGGTAGAGGTAGCCATAAATCCTATTGTTTGTTGATTAGTGGTAGTAAAACAGGGGATGCCATGCAGAGATTGAGTGTTTTAGAACAATCACAAGATGGTTTCTTTATATCAGAAATGGATTTGCGCTTAAGAGGACCGGGTGAAGTATTAGGTAGTCGTCAATCGGGTTTACCAGACTTTGCTTTAGCAAGTTTAGTGGAAGATCAAGAAGTGCTAGTATTAGCAAGAGAAGCCGCCGAAAAAATCTTGTTACAACATAAATATTTAAAGGATACTCCCTCTTTAAAAGATGAGTTAGAGAGACGTTATAAAAAGTTAATTGGTACGCAAATTTTAACCTAATTACTTCGGTTCGATCGACATTATGTTAACCTTCTTTTTTAGTAATTTCGATATGATTTTAAACTTCTTTTTTGGTAATTTCGATCGAGAATATTAGTAGCTTTATGACTACTTATTTATTCGGCGAATTTTAGGAATTTATACAATGTCAACTTTTGTTTGATGAAGTCTAAAAACTCCGTAGGGGTTGAATAATATTTAAGCCTTATCGAATTTAACATTTTTACCTTTAAAGCAGTAACTACAAAATTTAAAACTTTTTTTAATTAATGTATAATTGACTTGAGATCAAAAAAAGGAGATATAAATATGAATCAAGTGATAAATTGTCAAGTTAACGAACAAAAAATAACAGAAATTGTGGAGAGATTAATTGATAGTGAAATACTTTATCAAGAAAACTTAAATCGACAGGAAATGATCGAAGTAATGAAAGAAAATTTTACCCCCATTAATGTACCTGATCTCAATGAAATTTCTGAAGATGAATTAGCAAAAAGAATCAAAAGCCTGTTGTCATTATATTTAGTCTCTGGAATGCTAAGTGATTTTACTCCAGAAGAAATGAGAATATTTGATGAGGCAGTTAAAAGAGGCAATTAAATGGGTTATTTATTAGATACAAATATTGTTTCATATTTTTTAAAACAAAACCAAAAATTATACTTAAAAATTGAAACTATGCGTCGTAGTGGTCAATTTATTGCCATTAGTGGGATAACTTATTATGAAATTCAAAGAGGTCTTTTAAAAACCAATGCTACTAAAAAATTGGCATTATTTCAAATATTTTGTCAAGATTATCCTATTTTATTTTTAGATAACTTGGCGATTTTTGAAAAAGCCTCTGAAATTCACGCAGATTTGACAAAAAAAGGGCAAATAATTCAAGATGCTGATATTTTAATCGCCTCCACTGTTTAATTCTAATTCCAGATAATTCTGCCCCCTTCTAGTTTTACATTTCCTCTTTCTTCAACATATTTAATTGTTTGTTCTAAACGAGTTTTAACTCCTTGGGTTAGCTGTTTAAAGTCTAAATGATTAGCCATTTCCCTCATTAATCCTTCTTCATCAATAGATAAAGATTGATGTATAATCCATTCTGCTATTACGGCTAATTCTTGCAGAGATATTTGTTCTATTTTTCTTTTGTTTTCATCATCGTTTTTTCTTGCCTTATCCCACTTTTGACATTGAGATTGATTGTTCCAAAGAAAATCATCATCTAGGTATATCCTTTCTTCTTTAATAAGTTCATTAAGAATAGTAGTTAAATGTTGATTAAGTTTTTTACTTACACTGTTATAAGACCAACATTGAGCTACTGGACGTACAACATCACTGAGTAAAATTGGTGCTTCTATTTCTACTAATTGAATAATTTTTTGTTTAATTAGCGGTATTGATTCGTTATTATAAATTAATTGTTTATCTTCAGTAACTACCTCTAAATTAGCTTTTTCATAAGAGATAAAAGGAGTAGAGTTTGTTTGAACAGAGTCATGGGAAATTTCTGTATTTTGATTTTCTTTTTTTTCATCAGTATTTGATATTTCTGAGTTTTGAGAAACCTGATTATTTTGAAATGAAATATTATTGACTAAATCATTGATTGCCTGAGAAATATTATCTTCTATTACAACTAAATCAAAGGGATTTCCATCGGCTGGTAGGAAATGAGCCACAGATGCTGGACTCATTAGTAGGCATGGTTTTAGTTTAGGTAGTAAATTAGGGATTTTTTGTAATAAAGCACGAACGGGTATATGGGCTTTTTGTTTTTCATTTTCTCTTTTTAAAACCCCTACTTCTGAACCTTCAAAAACTACTGCTCCTGAAGGCAAATTTTGACAAAGTTCTGATTTAATTACCTGTTGATTAAGTTTCAGATATTGTTTATATAATTTATTAAATTTATGAATATATTTTCTTTGTTCATTACCATCAAAATTTCGTAAAATTGATTGGCTATCAAAGTATTTAACAAACCAAGGATAAAGAATAGATTTGCGTAAAACTTTAGCCAACTTATCTACCTCTATTTCTCCTTTCTGATGAGCTTTAACAAAAGATTCTAGCTGTTTATCCTCTAATTCTTTAATAGTTTTTTGATACCTACACCAATTTTGAAAGTCTCTTTGGGCAGTGCTTAATTGATTTAATAATCTTTTTATTTGTGTAATAAAATCTTCCTCTTGTGGAGAAATTATATCTGTTTTAGCTTTGACTAAATCATTAAATTTTTGCCAATTATTATCAAATATAGTAATGGATTCATTAAATTTATCTATCAGGGCTATTAATTCATCTTTAACACTATTGGTCTGATTTTTTACATTATTAATTAATTCTGATAATTGTGGCTCTAATTGACATATCAAATTATGAAGACGATCTCCTTTTTCAATTAATAATTCTAATTCATCTAAACTATTATAATCAGACTGCCAATAAGGGCTAAATAAACGCTCTATTTCTTTGTTTAAAGGTTCAATTCTTGAAGATAAATTTTTAACCTCGATCGAGCTTCTTAAATCTGTTAATATCTGTTGATTAGAAGGTAATTTCCCTTTGACGATCGATCGCAAAGAAAAACGAGGAATAATTTGCATAAACCAACGAAATAAGGGGAATATCCGCTCTAATTTTTCAAACGTCTTTATTTTTGCAACTAAATCCAACCCATAAATACTATCCTGCCAACGTTGACTGATTTGTTGTTTACGTTCAAAAGAATCACGGGAAGCATTTAACCATTCTTTCGCTATTTCAGAAGATTTTGTCCAGTTATTTTGTTCATAAACACATTCAGGAAGATTACTATTTATTATTTCTCCCAGTAGGGGAATTTGTCTGATTATATTCCACGAGGGCTTCCATTGATTTTGTAAAACAGAATTACTATTTTGATTAGATATATTCTCTAACCATAAGGATAATTTTTCCTCTAATTCAGAAGCATTATTTCTGAGTTGATTAAGCAGATTAGTTATTTCTAATTCTAAAGATAAACTCCAGTCAGCACAGTTACTAAAACGCCATAAATGTTCTGTAATAGGTTCAACTAATTCAACTCGAAGAGCATAATTTTCTAGGGCTTGATTCATCTCCTTGAATTTGCTAGGAGTAATTTCTTCCACCACAGAAGAAGGTAAACTAACAGTGGATATAGTTTCTAAACCCTCTAACTCTCCCATGATTTCATACATCGACAAACCTAAAGACTGTTTTTCGTGAAGTGCGATGGGGTAATCCGCTAATTTCCGTTTAATTTCTTCTAAATCCGCTAATAATTCACTCGCATCAACCTTAGACAAACGTTGTTGATTAAAGGATGCCATTAACGATTCAACCACTTGTTTACGATTAACATCGCTACTGTGTAACTCTAAACAAAAATTCCCTAAACCAATACCATCTAAACGTCTTTGTACTACTTCTAACGCAGCCATCTTTTCCGCAATAAATAAAACCGATTTTCCCTTATGCTAAATATAAAGTGCTAGAGCCTGTTTCTTCTTGAGCTGTAAGAGCTTCTCTTTCAAGAGTTTTGCCAATAGTATAAAGTTCAACCTCGCCACAGGGTATATCTAATCCAATTCCTTGTATAGCAGTACATCTACCTTTTACCAATTCAGTTGTTTTTCTAGCTAAAATTTCATTTTCATCAATACGATTTTGTAAATTAGCTCTTTGAGATTCAGATTGATCTGATGCGTTGGGAATAATTTCAATAGTTTTACCTGATGCTAAGTAATCTTCAAATTGTGCAAGTATTTTTGAAGGTATATCTAAGATTAAAAATGGTTGTTTTTTTAGCTGTTTGCGAAAATAGTCACCTATAGCTCCATATATTTCTCTTTGTTGATGCTGTAATATTTGAGGTAATAATTGTTGTAAAAGAGGATCTTTTCCTTGAATATAAGAACCTAAATTGAATTGCTCACTAAGATTAAAATTATGACCAATAATTTTTTCTGGGGTTAGACTACTAACTAATTGCAGTAATGCCATTAACGATTGTGGATCTATATTATCTTCGTTATTTTCTTCTTGTTGACGGGCTAAGAATTGAACTAACCATTGTTTAACTTCTCCAATTAAGATATTCGCAACAATTTTTGTAATGTTTAAATTTGCTAAATTTAATAACTTATTTTTCATGGATAAATCCAACATACTGGATTTCCAACGGTTAAAGCGTTTTTCTACTACCTTTGGTAAAGGCTCTTTTTTTTCAGATTTAACTTCTTCTTCTGATTTTATATTTTGTTGAGCTAAAGCCGCCTGTTTTAATATTTGTTGGGCAAGACTGGTAACTTCTTCTTCGTTAACTTCCGTGTTTATTGCACCCATGCGAATAGGCAAAGGTTTATAACCTTTTTTCCGACAGATATTAATATCAACTGCACCAGTTAAGTGTGTAGTATTTAAAATATCAACCCCCTGTTTTACAGCTTTTTCAAAAGGAGGTTGCGGACTGACAGCGTAGGTACTAGAGTTGAATAATAATAGATTTTCTGATTCGATAAAGTTAATTAGCTTTAGTTTATCTTCAATAATTAAATTGTAGTTAATGGTGTCTTCTTGTAACCAAACCCCAATAAAAGCGTGACCTTGAACTAAGATTACAAGGGGATATAATCCCATTTGTTCTAAACAGGAACAAGCTAAAACCGTTAAATCAAGACAAGTACCCATTTGATCATGTAACACCATATCAGCAAACCTAATTTTTTGATTTGCTTCAAAAGAGGCTGGGGGATTAATATAAGAAATACCAAAATCTTTAAAGGTTTCATATAATGCTTTCGTCATTTCATAAACTGTTTGAGCATTATGTTGATAGCCCGGTAGAGAATTATCCCCTGTATTGCGTTTTTTTACCTCTCTAACTTGTTTAAGTACCTGCATTATGACAGGATGATTTGGAGTAATAAAACAAGCTAATAATTCAGCATAAAAATCTTTTAAATTCCAATCATTATAAGCAGATAAAATAACATCTTTTTTGACTTGAGTTAAAATTTCTTCTTCTTCTTCTTGTTTTAAACTACATTCTAAAATTACCCTTTCTGCTTCTAAAGTTTTTTCCATTCTGGCAGGTGGTAGTCTTAAATCCACTTCTTCTATTTTATGACGATCGCCACCATGAATTTTGGGTAAAGGTATTTTTAGGGATTCTTCAAAATCAGGATGTAAAGTTATTTCTATGAAAGTATTTTCAAGGGGGAAAGAGTTATTATTTTCAATGTAAATAGCTTCAATTAATGGTATTCCACATTGTTCTAAAGCAAAGTTAAAACATTCTTTATTTTCTATTTTGAGCGTAATATTGTCCATGATTTTTTACCATATTATTTAATTTTTTGTAAGAAAGTATATAATCAAGACTTTGTTTATTAATGGACTACCAAAAATCAATTAACTCATATTAATTCGCCAAGTTTCTTTTAATTTTTTAACATATTCATGTTGTCTTTTTTCAATAATTTCAGGAGTCCATTCTTTCTCTTTTACTGCTGTAATTGTTAAGGCAAAAATAGCCGTAGGATTATTCAAATAAACTTCTACTTTTTTAGGAAAATCATAATTTTGAGCTTCAGCACCTTTTCGATGAGATAATAAAGCTAAATTACCTAAACAATGAAGATATTTTTTTCTTTCTTCTGGAGTAAATAATTTCACCCAATTACTTTTACTATTGGGATTTTGAGGCAAAATATGTTCAATGGTTATCATTTTAGATGAATCGTAATCAGGAATACCATCAGATAATAATTCATCTAATCTCAATAAAACATATTTGTTATATTTTTGCTGATATATATTACCATTTAAGGCTTTTTCTATTTCTATTTGTTCATCTTTACTTAATTGTAAAAGAGAATCTTCTTTATATAAATCTTCTTGATTTTCAATAGCTTTTAACACACCTGCATAACGTTTAATTCTATGGTTAATATTTATTCTTTGAATCATTAAACCTACAGCTAACCGTTCTAAATCAGTTAAAAATTTTAAGATTTCTTTACTGTCATTTTTATATTTATCTAAGAATAAAAGTGCTGGAGATTTCCAATCAAAATTATCAATCCTGCTTAAATATTTTAGTATTTGATTAATCTCTGAGGAATAACTTCTAAAAGTAAAATTACATTTAAGAAGGTTATTAAAATTATCAGCATAAGGAATTAAGATTTGATTAATAAAACTTTCTCCATTTTTAAAATCTTCTGCAAATACTATCCTTAATTCTTCTATAATTTTTTGCTGTTGTTTGACTTTTGCACGAATCATTCTCAAGTGAGTAAATAATTCTTTAAAATTATCTCTACCTAATTTTTCCTCTTTATCTTCCCAGATTTCTGTATATTTATCTTCTATTTGATTCTTCTCATCTAAGTCTAATGATTTAGTTATATTTCCAATTATATCTGCCTTTAAAATATCAGTTACGTCTAATCTTAATCCTCTATCATTTAATACAGAAAAAATCTTATAAGCAGAATCAAAGTCAGAAGTTGAAACCACAACTAGATAACATTGTTGCAATAAAAATTGAATTAAACGCTGTTTTTTTTCAATAGTAGGTAATTGTTTTTCAATCTCATCTAGTAAAAATAAAACATTTTTAGCAATATTTTGTTCTGTTTCTGATTTAGCAGAAATATCTAAACTTTTAAGTTCTTTAATACCTTCTTTCTCTTGAATGTATTGAGCAAAAAAAGATTGATCTCTTTTTCTTAATAATAAACGTGGACGTGCGGGTATTCCTTCAAAATCATCTTTAGGTTGACAAATATATTTAGTTAGATCATCAATATTCATTAATTCCCTTAAAACAGCAAATAAAATGGTAATGGTTGTTAATCTTTGTTGTCCATCAATAATCTCGGCTTCTGGTTTTCCACTTTTTTTAATTAAGACTACATTACCGAGAAAATAAGGTGTTATCTCCGATATTTTTACACTATCATTTTCTCCTAAAGCATCAATTAAATCTTCTAGTAATTTATCGGTTTCTTTTTCCCCCCAAAGATATGGACGCTGATAATTAGGAATTGTAAAAAGAAATTCATCACTTAATATTTTTTTTAGAGGATAACCAGCACCTTTAATTTCGATCATAATTATTTATATTTTTTATTTGAAATAATATTTTTAAAAACTTGATATAGACTTGATTATTATTAATAATAATTATCAATAGAAAACAACAGCGTAGTCATAAAGATGTAGTGATTTAAAAATGATTGCAAAAAGGTTTTAGAGCAGAAAATCCTGATAACTGACAAATGTCCTGTTACATTCACTGAATAAGGGTTTTACACAACTCTCTTCTCAAGTGCTAAAGTCCAGATAAATCAAACATCACAGTAATTTTAATAACGGCTAATATTACTATAGCGATCACCTTTAAAAAACTAAAATGTCATAATCTTAATCTAGCAATTTTTTTAGATATTTTTGTCAGTCAATCAGGCAGAAAATAACTACTTATGCAATACTACCTTATTCCTCAGATAATTAATCTCCCATCCGTAAGGTAATTTATCCATCAAAATGTTACGAAAATATTGGTAACATTTATCTTTATCATCAAAATTATCTGGGAATGATAAATTATCGTTCTCAATATCCGAACAACCATCATCTCCTTCACCAGAAAAATAATAACTAATTGAACCAGTCAAACCTAATTTTTTTAAATCATTTAAGTCAAAATCTGTCATTGTTTTTCTCCTGTTATACTAATAAATGTTTTTTACTGAAATAAAGATATGTTTCTTTTAGCCCGATCGAAGTTTTTAAACCTTTCAGGTAAAGATTCATAAGTAACAAATAATTCTTGACTATTCCATTTTTCTATTTGATTTTCAAACCAAATACCTTGAGGAATAATATCATGGCTATCTTTGAAACCGTTGTTGTGAGATATATGAATAGCCACACTTTGAGGTAATAATTTTTCTACCCATTGTTTGACTATATCTTCTTGAGATTTTGCCCATATATTAATATGAGAAATGTCTAATAATAGAGGAATTTTAGATAAAGAATTATTCTCAAAATCAGTAGCAAATAACCAATCATCTCTATAGGGCATTACTTCTAAGCAGACAGGTATATCAAGGTAAATTTCTAATTCCTGTCGGTAATCTAATACTTGTTGTAAAGTAGCCTCCTTTTTCTTTGGAGGGTGAATAGAGAATAATTGAATATCCTTGCCCTTGATTCTTTGGTGATAATCAACCCATGTATTTTTATCCATCAGTTTGAACATAATTTTCAAAGCATTATCATAAAGACAGTTATGATGAATAACTAACGGCATATCATCGGGGATATATCGAGTATCACATCGAGAACCAACGGCTAACTCTAAAAAATCAAGGTTTAATTGTGGTTTTAAAGTCTCGTAAATACTTAAACATTCTGAAAAATCTCTTTGTCCGATAGCAGTTATACTAAGTCCCAACAAATTTAATTCTCCTTTTATTTAGTAATCCTACTTATTTATTCTATTCACTTTGATAATTTATGCACTATGTCCTTAATATTTATTGATGAAATTGGCTCGATCGCCAAGGGCGGCGCTGCTCGATCGAACCTTCAATATTAAGTCGTATATATTGAGCTATCCCATAATCGAATTAAATCAATGATTTCATCTAACTTTTGAATTTGACTTAACCAATGCTCTGGGATACCTTTTAAACCGTAGTAAATTCCTGCTAAACCTCCTGTTACAGCCCCTACAGTGTCAGTATCTTCTCCTAAATTCACCGCTTGTAACACCGCTTCTTGGTAGTTATTGGTTGTTAATAAACACCATAAAGACGCTTCTAATGTGTCCACTACATAACCAGTAGATTCTATTTCATCCCTCGATCGATCCTCGATATTCCCTGCTAAAATACGATGATAATAGGCTAATTCCTGTTGATAAATCGGTTTGCTATACATGGTATTGATCTGTTTGAGAGAATCAGTATAGGCTTGATGAGGGCTTTTCCCTTGTAGTAATTGCACCGCAATAGTAATGTAAATACCACAAGCAATATTAGCACGAAGATGACCATGAGTGATGCTACCTACTTCGTGGGTAAGACTAATCAAATCCTCAAGGGAAAATTGTTGATAATAGTACGCTAAAGGCAAAATTCGCATTAAACTACCGTTACCGTTATCATACTCTTTTTTACTTCCTATACTTGAAAAGTAAATAAATTATATGGCACTAACTCTTAATAACTTAATTTTAATGGCAGAAGATCAATTAACTGAGTATAGCACTGAAGCTCTAAAAATTGAAAAATTACGCCGTAAAATTGGCATTGCTTTAACATTTAAAGAACAACAAGAATTAAAGCAAGAATTATTAACGCAAATGCCCCAAGGATTTTGGGCAAAAAAACTGGAAAAAGAGCGTCAAACTTTTGCTTTACCTTTTTGGGGAATTGCAGGATTAGGCTTATTATTAGGTATTTCTTCTCAACAATATTTAGATTTTTTAGCTACTGCGATCGCACTTCCTGTTGCTATAAAAATTCAGCAATTAGGTTGGAAATTACAGGCACAAACTTTGTTGTTAAAAACCTTTGAAGACATTGAAAAAAGAGTAAAAAATAATTAGGGGTTGCTGAAAATGAAAACGCCTACCCTCTCTTCCTCTCGGTTGGTGAGCGTAACCATCATCATTTTATAGTTCACTACTCAGATTCAGCATCAGCATCATAAAACTTCACAAATTATTTTAAATTTGTTGCATAAAATAGAAAAGTGAGACTGATAAATAAATAGAAACAATAATCAAGATAAATAATCATGGCTATATCATTACAAAAAGGTCAAAGAGTCTCCTTAGATAAAATCGCCCCCGGTATGAATGCGGCTTTTATTGGTTTAGGCTGGGATGTCAATGTTACTGACACGGGATATGATTTTGACTTGGATGCTTCTGTCTTTCTTTTGAATTCTAATGAAAAATTAATTTCTGATGAACATTTTATTTTTTATAACAATCTTACCAGCCCCGACCCCGAAAAGTCCGTCAAACACATGGGGGATAATTTAACTGGTGAAGGAGACGGCGATGATGAAGTTATTATCGTTGATTTGCGCAAAGTTCCAGCTGATGTAGCTCGTATTGCTATCACTGTTACTATCCATGAAGCCCAAAAAAGAGGACAAAATTTTGGACAGGTGAGAAATGCTTTTGTGCGATTAGTGGATGTAGAAACGAAAGAAGAAGTTTTACGCTATGACTTAGAAGAGGATTTTTCGATCGAAACCGCTTTAATTATGGCTGAAATTTACCGTAAAGATGGAGAATGGCGCATGAATGCCGTTGGTGCTGGTTATCAAGGCGGATTACAAGCCTTAGTTAATCGTTATCAATGAAAATAGGGAAAAGGGAAAAGGGAAGAGGCAAGAGTAATGGATAATGTAGGGGCTTAATATATTAAGCCCTTGTAATGAGTGCAAAAAATTAACTATCAAAAATTAATAAATATTATGGGTATTAATTTACAAAAAGGGCAACGAATTTCTCTCAAAAAAGAAGCCCCAAAATTAGAACAAGTTATGTGCGGTTTAGGATGGGATGTAGCAAAAAAAGGAGGTTTTTTAGGCGGTTTATTTCAATCTGATTTTGACTTAGATGCTTCAGTTTTATGCCTAGATAGCAGAGGCAAATTAAAATCTAATAGTGAAATTGTTTATTTCGGGAACTTGCGTCATTATTCTTCCGCTATTAATCATTTAGGAGATAATTTAACAGGCTCAGGAGATGGTGATGATGAAGAAATTATCGTTAATTTACCCTTAATTCCTAAGAATATTTCTACCTTAGTTTTTGTGGTTAATATTTATAATGCTTTTGAAAGAAAACAAGATTTTGGACAAGTGCAAAATGCTTTTGTGCGTCTCGTTAATATGACGAATAAACAGGAAATCGCTCGTTATACTCTTTCAGGTAATGGCTATCAGGGAAAAACAGGAATGATTATGGCACAGTTAACCAGAGTGGAAGATGACTGGGAAATGACGGCAAAAGGAGATGGTTTTGTTGCTAAAAGTTTAGGTGATATTGTCAAACTTTATAGTTAGGGGTTTTAGGTTTTAGGTTTTAGGTTTTAGTTAGGGTTTGCTTAATAAATCAAAAGGTTATTAAAATCAAGGGTTTAGACAAACTACATTACTAAAAAAGTGTGCAGTTTTAGCAATTTTTACTCAAAAAATGAGCATTTTTTACGGAATTTTTTCTAAAATACTTTTGTATTTATATATTCATACAAAGCCTCAAAACCTTTATTTTTATTACTTATTCCCTATTTCCTATTCCCTATTTCCTATTCCCTATTCCCTATTTCCTATTCCCTATTCCCTAGCTTCATCAACACTTAGCTTTCAAATAAACTGGCTTTTTCAGACACAGCTTTTTGTAAGAATTTTTGATAAATTAACTCTCTAAAAGTATCTAAATCTTTCTGCCAAGAATTAATAGTATTCGTTAATGTTTTGATGCGTAAATCGCCAATTAAATCGTTTAAATTATAGTTAAAACTACCAGCAAATAACACCGCAGAAATTGTTGTTTCGTTCGGTTGTTGTAACTTAGCAGGATTGATATTTAACACTAATTGAGATCGATCGAGCTGATAAAATAAATTTAAGGATGCTTGGGGGATAATATTACCAAAATTAAACCAAGCCCCTTGATTTAAAAGAGTATTGTTAATAAAATCTTTACCCCCCTCTTCTCCCTGAGTAAAAGGCACAATAATTTTAGGACTGATACTGATACCCTGATATTCAGCATTAGACATTTTACTGACATATTTTTGGGCAATATTAGCAAACTCAAGACTCTTAATATCTTTGTTGCCTAAACCCTCCACAAAACTAATAGTATTGGGTTGGGCAATAATATTAACGCCGTTTTTGAAGCTCACTTGTGAACCACGAGGACTAGCAACGGGTTGTCTTGCCAATTCCCAATCCGCCGGAACGATACCGCTCATAGTAAGAAGTTCGTAACTTAATAAATTAGGATTAAAATTTTTGATAACGAGGGATATAGTTAACTCCTCAATATCATTAAGCATCTGATTTGCTGAAGTGGGATTTTGAACTTGTGATAGTGAAGCCATGAAAAGAATAAAATATTGTGATAATTGAGATTACTTTCAGAGTAACTTATTTTTGATCTTAGTAACTATAATTTTTGTGACTGATAAGCTAGAACGCATCTAATTTTACTGATAAACAGAGGCAAAAGACAAGAGGCAGACGCAAGGAGCAAAGTTAATATCAGTCAATATTTATCAGTATTTTTAACTATTAGAGAAAAATGCAACGATTTAATTCTGATATAATAAATTGGTATGAACTGAAAAGAAATATGTTTAATGAAATAATTCGTTCTTTTATTATTAATCATTTATCAGCTTAATTTATAGCAATTTTCGTTATGGTGAGGTACAAAACTTATCGGTATTCGGGAATAGGGAATGGGCAATAGGCAATGGAAAGTTGTATAAAAAACTGTACCTCATCGTTTTAATAAACGCTATATTACTTGGTTTATAATCAGATTAAAAATAGGTAGGCATATTTTTCTTTTTTTTGTCAATGCGTAAGTTCTATATTCCTTATTCCTCGTTCCTAATTATCTCATGGCAAACTTTTTTATCTACTTCATAATTTTTATATGGGGGGCTTCGATCGGCAGTTTTTTAAATGTGGTAATATACCGAATACCTGCGAAAATCTCTTTAATCAATCCTCCGTCTCGATGTCCAAAATGTCTGCATCCCCTCGGTAAAACTGAGAATATCCCCGTTATGGGTTGGCTATGGTTAGGAGGTAAATGCCGTTGGTGTCAAACTCCGATTTCTCCTCGTTACCCCATTATTGAAGCAATTACGGGCTTTCTTTTTGTGTTGGTATTCTCTCAATATGGTTTTACATGGTTAAGTTTGGGTTATGTAATTCTGGTGAGTTGGTTGATTGCTTTAGCCATGATTGATTTTGATACCATGACTTTACCTAATTCCCTCACTCAATCGGGTTTAGTTATGGGGTTGCTTTGGCAAACTTGGCTAGGTTTTACCGTGGGAGGCATAAAAGGTGCTTTACAATATCTTTTTCTGAGTATCTTTAGTGCGGTAATTGGTATTTGGTTGTTTGATTTTATCCGTATTTTCGGTACATTAGTTTTTGGTAAACCTGCTATGGGAGGAGGTGATCCTAAGTTAACAGCTATGATAGGATCATGGTTAGGATGGCAAGGTATATTATTAACGGGCTTTTTGGCTTGTCTCGTAGGTACTATTGTTGGAGTAGGTTCGATCGTGCTAAAACTATTGAAACAAGGGCAACCCATGCCTTTTGGTCCTTATTTGGTATTAGGAGCAATTTCAACAATATTCTGGGGCGATCGAATTTTATCAAGTTATTTAGAGTATATGGGACTTTAACAATTAACAATTAACAATTAACAATTAACACTTATTTATCATTTTCCGATGGGGTTGGGTTTAATATATTAAACCCCTACATTTTATGCTATGAGACAACCTTTAATTAATTATTATCCATTGAAGAATGATTAAACTAATACTAATAAAAATAATTATTCCACAGGCTAACCAGTGTTTCCAGTGAATAGTTGCTTGGGTTATTTTTGCCTTTGTGTATCGATCGTGATAACCTCTTAAAATCATTGCTTGATAAACTAATTTTGATTGCTCATAACTAATCACAAATAAACTGCCCATAAGGTTAGCAATTACTCTTAAATTGCGTCTAGTAATTTTATGGGGTTGAAAACCTTTTAACCTTAATGCCCTTTGCATTCTCGTTAATCGATCGCCTAATTCTTCCAAATAACGATAAGTTAATAATATCATATCACTAAGTATCGGTGATAAGCCCATCGATCGAAGAGTTTTAAGAGTAGTTAAAAAAGGAGAAGTCCCAAATAAAATTAAGGTAATAGTTAAGATACAAATAAAGCGAGTAACTACTAAAATAACAAGGAGAGTGCCTTCTAATTTTATCGATAAAAAACCTAGAGACAAAATAATAGTTTTGCCCACTAAAAAAGGAAGTAAAATTACTACTGCGATAATAAAAATACCGGGATAACGCAGACGAGAAAGTAAAAAAGAAAAGGGTAAATTAGAGCAAAAATATAGAATAGCTGTAAGAATAATAATAAAGGGTAAAAAAATTAAATTTTGAATAAAAGCAAAAGCAAAAATTAAAATGACTAAGGCAATAAATTTTGGTTTAGATTCCCAACGATGAATATAAGAATCTAAGTAAGCATATTGATCTAATAATAATTTCATATAAGATAGAGAAATAATTTTATATATTAATTAACCCGAAAGATCATTTATTCTCTATAATAGATCATATAATATTTGAAAAAAATTATCTATTATTTTTATTATTTATTTTTTATGTTTAGTTATTTAAAAGGATTTATTACTAATATTGTATTTAATAATAATCGCAGTATTTTAATTTTAGAAGTTAATAATATCGGTTATGAAGTGCAAGTTCCTCCTCGTTTTTCTCGACAATTAGAGGTTAATTTAGAAAAAGAAATCCAAATTTTTACTCATTTTCACATAAGAGATGATCAACAATTTCTTTATGGTTTTTCTTCCTCCGCTCAAAGGGATTTATTCCGTCAATTAATCGCTATTTCTGGCATCGGTTGTCAATCTGCTATCGCCTTAATTGATACTTTAGGATTAGAAGATTTAGTACAAGCGATCGTAACGGGAAATATCCGTCAACTGTCAAAAACCCCCGGTATCGGGCAAAAAACCGCCGAAAGAATCGCTTTAGAATTAAAAACCAAACTCTCTCAATGGCGTGTTAGTGCAGGAGTAAGTATTAATAATAACGGCTTTCCTAATGAGGAAATTATGGCTGATTTAGAGATGACTTTATTAGCGTTAGGTTATACCAATAGTGAAATACAACAAGCTATATCTGTCATTAGTCAAGATAATTTGTTACAAAAAAATCCTCATGTAGAGGAATGGATTAGAAGTGCCATCGCATTTTTATCTTTCAATGGTTAACCTGAAGGTAAGTGCCTAATTTAAGTTAAAATGGTAGATTACAGTTTATTAAAAACCGTTAAATATCTGTCAAAAATTTATATTAATTAGTTATCTGTAATGCTATTAACTGAAAAATCTACCGCCGAAAAATTAATTATCAATTCGGACTCTTACACTTCCCCTAATCAAAGATTATTACCTATTACTGCTACCATAAACGATCGAAATCACCTTGAAATTGGCGGTTGCGATGTAACAGAATTAGTAAATCAATTTGGTACTTCTTTATACATTGTCGATGAAAAAACTTTGCGCACTTGTGCAACTCAATATCGAGAGGCTTTCAAAGAATACTATGCGGGGGAATCCCAAGTTATCTACGCTTCTAAAGCGTGGTGTTGTATGGCTATTGCCTCTATCCTTGCTAGTGAGGGTATCGGTTTTGATGTCGTCTCAGGAGGTGAACTTTATACCACTACTAAAGCCTTAGAAATCAGTGGTTATAATTCTGATGACATTATCGATCGAATTTACCTACATGGTAATAATAAATCTGTAGCCGAGCTAGAATTAGCTATCGATAGCCAGTGTAAAATTATCGTCGATAACTGGTTAGAATTGGAAACTTTAGCCAAATTAACCGCTCAAAAACAGCAATCTGTTAACATTTTAATTCGTCTTACCCCCGGTATTGAATGCCACACCCACGAATATATCCGTACTGGTAGTATTGATAGTAAATTCGGGTTTTCTCTCCATCAACTAGAGGCAGTATTTACTTTTGTCAAAGAACAAGCCTATATTAATTGTATTGGTTTACACGCGCACATCGGCTCACAAATTTTTGAATTACAACCTCATAACGACTTAGCAGGAGTATTGGCAGATTGGTTTAAAAAAGCACTAGATTACGGTTTACCTGTCACAGAATTAAATGTTGGCGGTGGTTTGGGCATTCGTTACACCGAATCAGATGATCCTCCTAGTATTACAGAATGGGTGAAAACCGTTGCTACTGCCGTGACAAAAGCCTGTGAAGAAAGAAATCTTACCCTTCCTAAACTTATCGCCGAGCCGGGTCGATCGATGGTTGCAACCGCTTGTGTTACTGCTTATACCGTGGGAGGAAGAAAAGTAATTCCTGATGTAAGAACTTATATCTCTGTGGATGGTGGAATGTCTGATAATCCAAGACCTATTACATATCAATCCCTTTACCAAGTGGTGATTGCTAACAAAATGAGGGCTGGAAATGACGAAAGAGTTACGATCGCAGGAAAACACTGTGAATCGGGAGACATCTTAATCAAAGACATCGAAATTCCCAACACAGAAACAGGAGATGTGTTAGTCGTGTTAGCTACTGGTGCATATAATTACAGTATGGCTTCCAATTATAACCGTTTAGCACGTCCTGCCGCCGTATTAGTTAACGAAGGGGAGGCAAATCTCATTATTCGCCGTGAAACCTACGAAGACTTAGTAAAACAAGACTTAATCCCCCATCGATTAACAATTAATTAGTAATAGACTTCGATCATATTTATTATTTTACCACCGTAGAACAGGCATCTTGCCTGTTTTTCTCTCAGATATATAATAGGTAAAAGGTAGAAATAATATTACTTAAGAAGGTGAAAATTATGAAAGGAAGAGAGCCTACCGCCGTTGATCAATTGATGCTAGAATTGATTAATCGTGCTAGAGAAAATCCTCAATTAGAAGCCGATCGTTTGCTCAATGGGTTGTTAAATGAAGGAGTACCCAGTAATAATACTATTTCCCTTGATCCAAAACAACCTTTAACCTTTAATGTCCTTTTAAATCAATCCGCTTATAATCATAGTCAGTGGATGTTAGACAATGATATTTTTAGCCATACAGGAGTTAATGGTACAACATCTAAGGAAAGAATGACCATTGCAGGATATGAATTTCTTACCCCTTGGATGAGTGGCGAAAATATTGCATGGAAGGGTACAACAAATACTCTCGATTTTGAACAATTCTCCGTAGATAACTATGATAACTTATTTATCGATCGAAACTATCCCAATCGAGGTCATCGGGTTGCCATTCTCCAAGATGATTTTCAAGAAATTGGCATTGCATCCGTTGAAGGGGTGTTTTCTGTCAATAACATCAACTATAATGCGGTGATGACTACCCAAAATTTTGCGGTTTCTAACTCTAATAAAGAAGGGGCTTTTTTAACGGGAGTCGTTTATGATGATACCGTCATCGAAGACAATTTTTATACCATTGGAGAAGGCATAAGTAATGTTACCATATTAGCTGAAAATATCGATACAGGAACACAATATCAAACCCAAACATGGGCAACGGGAGGATATTCTTTATATCTACCATCAGGGAATTATACCGTTAATTTTAGTGGCGATTTTGAGGATAATTTAGATAATAATATTACTTCTCGAATGATCTCGATCGAATCTGAAAATGTTAAATTAGATTGGGTAACGAATGACAATTATTTTTACCCCAATGACAATAATAATCCCATTACAGAAATTATTGATATTGAGGATTTACCCCTAGAAGAAAATAATATAAATAAACCAGAAGATTCCTTATTAAATCAAGCAATTTATCGTTTTCAAAACACTGATATTAAAGGTACTTATCTATACGCAGGAGAAGAAGAAAAAATAAGTATTCAAGCTAATTATCCCAACTTTGAGTTAGAAGGATTAGCATTTTATGTTAGTTTAATTCCCGATGAAAATTTAATCCCTATATATCGTTTTCAGAATACTCATGTTAACGGTACTTATTTATATGTAGGAGAAGAAGAAAAAATTAGTATTGAGGCAAATTATCCTCAATTTGAGTTAGAAGGATTAGCATTTTATGTTTATCCCGTAGGAAGTAGTCAAGGAGATTTAGTTTACCGTTTTCAGAATAATAATTTATCGGGTACTTATTTATTTACTGGAGAGGAAGAAAAAAATAGTGTTTTACAAAACTATCCCAATTTTCAGTTAGAAGGAGAGGCTTTTCAAGTGTTATATTAACATGATATTTTGACACTATTTACTAAATTTAATTAGGGTGTTAAAGTAATTTTTGAATATGTCTATTACCTATTACTTATCTTCATCAAAAGACTATAAGACAACACCTAATTATTAATTGCTCTTGTTTCATCCATTAAAGCCTCTATATCTTCATCGGATAATTGTTGAATATAATTAACTTTTACTTCTTCTAATAAGATAACTAATAATTCCTCAATTTTGTTTATATCATATCGAGCGTTAGGACGTAAATTTAAGGTTTTAGTTGCTTTTTCAATAATCTTTTCTAAATGTTTTTCAAAAATAGGGTCTTCTTGTAAAATACCGTTAATGCTATTCAAAAATATTTGATAGGATTGAGTAGCTAATTTATTGCTAATTTTATCAGGAAAATTGTTAAATCCGGGTAAGTTTTTCATATTTTCATACATAGGAGATTCGCTAATAGTTTTTATCATTATATAACTTAATAAAATTTCTACTTCTGGTCTAATTTCGGGTAACATTTCATAAACAACTAAATTAATTAATAATTTGACTATTTCGGCTGATTCATTCTTGCCACTTAGGTTAATATATTCTTTCGTTTCTTCTTTAAATAATATTTGTTCGATCGAACCTTTTTCAATAGTTTTCTGGATTTGATTAACAATTCTCAACACAACAATTTGAGTAATATCCCCTGCAATTCCTGCAACAAAACCCTGACTAATTTGTTTTTGAATACGCTTGTAAGTTAAGAGTTTACTATCATTTAAACGAACACTAATAGGGATAATCCTTAACCATCTAAAATAAGGCAAAAAGAAGATTAAATCGTACCAACGCCAAAAAATTGCATCCTGAAATTTAACTCCATGATAACGAAGACTAATGACTAAACACCGAATAATAAAATCAGTAAAAATAATGACTATAAAAGGAAAATCTAATAAACCAAAATAATCGACAAATTGACCATTTTCTCCAATAGGACGCCAATAATTAGTATTAATTAAAGGTCGAATTTCTCTGTTAAAAAATCCTAATTGTCCGTATAAATTATTCTCTAAATTATCCACAGTCCAAAAAGAAGTAAAAGCAAAAGTGGAGGAAGAATCAGGATTGTCAATATAGTTATTCATGTGTTCCCTCATTCTATTTTTTATTATTTCCAAAGTGCCACTTTTATTTGCTAATCTAAAGGGATCTTCTCTGATCATATCAACACTCATTTCTCTTAATCTTTTTAAAATTTCTTTGGTTTTTTCATTATCTAAACCATATTGATTAATGGTGTTTTCTAATAAGTCCGCTTCCTCTAAATAAAGTTGTGTATCTCGATAAGGTTCAATGCCTTTTATTACATCATATTGAATAATTTTTTCTCTCAATCTTTTCGGTACAATTTCTAGTTGAATACCATTAAATTCATAAGGACCTAGTTTAAATTGTCCTACAGTTATCACCCCATTTAACCATATATCTCGTAATGGAATATAGCTTAAATCAAACAAGACTAACCCAAAATTTAACACTGATACCAATGCCATGATTCGACTAATAAATAATCGATCGTAATACCAACTTAAAAGTTTGAAAAAAAAGAATAATTTTTGTTGCGATTTATGAGATTGAGAATTTTTCATGGGTTAAGATATTGAAAATAATTATCAGTTAACAACTTAAAATTTTAGGACTTAAACATTTGTCATTAATAAAAATTTTGGTAAAACAGGCATCTTGCCTGTGTTTATGGAGATTGCTTTAGATTGCTTCAGATTGCTTCGTGCCTCGCAATGACAATCCAACTTAACTAAATTATTTAATTTCCATTCCAAAGCGCCTCGCAATGACACAATACCTTCCTGATTTTCTTAGCTAAATAACACATTATAACTATGACATCTAATTTATTAATTCGTAATGCTGAAATTTTATTACCTAATGGTGATCTTTTCTTAGGAGATTTAAGCATCAAAGAGGGAAAAATTGCTGAAATTGGCACTCAATTACAAGACGACTCAGCACAAATCATCGATGCTACTGGTTTAACTTTACTACCGGGGGTAATCGATCCGCAAGTCCATTTTCGTGAGCCGGGGTTAGAATATAAAGAAGACTTATTTACGGCTTCTTGTGCCTGTGCTAAGGGGGGAGTCACATCCTTCCTTGAAATGCCTAATACGAAACCTTTAACCACCACTCAGGAAAGATTAGACGAGAAGTTGCACCTTGCTAGTCAAAAATGTTTAGTTAATTATGGCTTTTTCATGGGCGCAACGGCAGAAAATTTGGACGACTTGAGAAATGCTAATCCTGCTTGTGGTATCAAGATTTTTATGGGTTCAAATCATGGTGCTTTATTAGTCAGCACAGAGGCAGAAATTGAGCCGATTTTTGCTAAAGGTAGCCGTTTAATTGCAGTCCATGCGGAAGATCAAGCTAGAATAGTAGAAAGAAAAAAACAGTTTAAGGACATTTCTAATCCTGCGATTCATTCTGAAATTCAAGACGAAACCGCCGCCCTCAATGCCACTAAATTAGCGGTAAAATTATCTAATAAATATCAACGCCGTTTACATATTTTACACCTTAGCACGGGCATCGAAGCAGAATATTTACGAGAGCATAAAACCCCATGGATTTCTACGGAAGTCACCCCCCAACATCTGTTACTGAATACCGATGATTATGACAGAATCGGCACATTAGCACAAATGAACCCTCCCCTTCGATCGAAACAAAATAACGAAATTCTCTGGAAAGCCTTACTAGACGGCGTTATTGACTGTATCGCAACGGATCACGCCCCTCATACTTTAGAAGAAAAAGCCAAGCCTTATCCCCATAGCCCATCGGGAATGCCGGGGGTAGAAACTTCTTTACTGTTAATGTTAACGGAGTATAAAAAAGGACGTTGTACCCTTGCACAAGTAGTAAAATGGATGTGTAGTAATCCTGCTAAACTCTACAATATTCCTAATAAGGGAGAGATTAAGGTGGGTTATGATGCCGATGTGATTTTAGTGGACTTGAAAAATTACAAACCCGTGTTAAAGGAAAATTTATCCACAAAATGCGGTTGGAGTCCCTTTGAAGGTTGGAATCTCACTGGGTGGCCTGTCTATACGATCGTACTAGGTAATATTGCGTTAGAGAAAGGAAAATTGAATACCGAAGTAAGGGGAAAACCCTTAACCTTCGGCAGTAATTAAGAATTAAGAATTAGTGATTAATTCTACCACTTCACCAGTCCACTTGTCCACCTGTATCTATGTTGTATTTTGCTAATTACTAATTTGTTGTAAATAGTACTCGTTTAATGCTTCTCCATCAAGGATAATCTCTTTCGACTTTAAAATTCCTTCTACGGCAATTCGATCGCCCACTTTTGGTAAAATACTGTTATCCGTTATCACTATAATCGAACCAGTAGCATCTTTAACTTCGATGGCTTTTCGATCGAGCAGAGGTATAATTTTTTGTACAGTACCCTCTACCTTAATAGTTTCGGTGCTAGAATCTTGATTAGGAATATCATTGATTGAGATAACTTGAGGGGAAGCTAAACCTAAATCAATTAAATAGGTACAACCAGTTATTCCCCAAAAAAAAAAGATAACGATAATAAATGGACAGATTTAAGTAATAACTTCATAAAAATTTATTAAAAAAGCGAGATTTTAACTATAAAATACAGAATATTAGAGTTTATCAAAAAATTAAGCAAGTTTTTGATCCTGATAATTACCTAATTCTTAAGAATAATAACAGACAGACAAAAATCAACTTATTCTTTCAAAATTATTTTAAATCATAGTAACATGGTCGCCCAGATTTTAGACGGTAAAAGTTTAGCCAAAAAAGTACAATCTCGTTTGCAAGTTGCCATTAAAGAGGCAATGATAAACAAAAAACGCCCCCCCGGATTAGCAGTATTAATGGTAGGAGACAACCCCGCCAGTGCCGTTTATGTCAGTAATAAGGAAAAATCTTGTACTAAAATCGGTATGGCTTCTTTTGGCAGACATTTTCCAGCAAACACCACCCAAGAGGAATTAACCGCCGTCATCGAAGAATTAAATCAGGATGCCAATGTAGATGGTATTTTAGTTCAATTACCTTTACCTGATCATTTTAACTCTATAGCATTATTACATTCGATCGATCCTAAAAAAGATGCTGATGGACTTCACCCCGTTAATTTAGGTAAATTAGTGAGAGGGGAAAAGGGTTTAAGAAGTTGTACCCCTGCTGGAGTGATGGAAATTTTGAAAGAATATAATATCCCTATGGCTGGAAAAAAAGCCGTAGTAGTAGGCAGAAGCATTTTAGTCGGTAAACCCCTAGCTTTAATGTTATTGGAAGAAAACGCCACTGTTACCATTGCTCATTCCAAAACCACAAATTTAGGGGAAGTGTGTCGAGAAGCAGATATATTAATCGCCGCCGTAGGCAAACCCGAAATGATTACTGCTGATATGGTGAAACCCAACGCCGTAGTAATTGACGTGGGAATTAACCGCATTGAAACCCCTGATGGAAAAGGGCGCTTAGTGGGGGATGTTGACTATAATCAAGTGAAAGAGATAGCTAGTTATATTACTCCCGTACCCGGTGGAGTAGGCCCCATGACAGTAGCCATGCTTTTACAAAACACCTACGAAAGCTATATGACGAATAGTTAATAGGTAATAGTTTTGAAATTACTATACCACAGTGTAATATTTACCTCAGTTCAAGATAAAATTTAGATAAAATCGATCGAATAATATTAAGATTTCAGTAAAAATTATTAGAAATTGATTTTTTATATCTATTTATTAAATTTAATGAAGAATGAACAGAATTGAAGAAAGGCACTCATGTAAAAATTACTCCCCAATACCCCAATACCCTAATACCCAATTTTCTCCCCTTCCTCCCTCTTATCTTCATGATTTTATATCGAATTCAGGTTTATATACCATAAATTTTTATAACTAATAACGGCACAATAATAGTTAAAGTAATTGTTAAAGGTAAACCGATACGGGTATAGTCTAAAAACTTATAACCACCTGGTGCATATACCATTGTATTAGTTTGATAACCAATAGGAGCTAAATAACTATTAGAAGCGGCAAAAGTCACTACATACATAAAAGATAAAGCCTCTAATCCGATATTTTCGGCAACCTTAACCGCAATAGGTATCATTAACACAACCGCCGCATTATTAGACAAAATTTCCGTTAACATACAAGTAGCAAAATAGAATAACACTAAAATCCAATAAGGGGGGAAATTTCCTGCTACTGTTAATAAGTTATCAGCTAACCATTGATTAGTGCCAGAATTATCCATAGCGATACCGAGGGGGATTAATCCTGCTAACAAGAAAATAATATCCCATCGCACCGCCCCATAAATTTCACCCGGTTTAAGACATCCCGTAATTACCATTAAGATAACCCCTGCTAAACTACTAACTAAAATAGGTACAATATCTAAAGCCGAAATTAAAATAACTCCCACAATAATCCCTAATGCAATGGATACTTTTTCTTGTCTTAAACCCTCTCTATTTTTCTCTTCTAAAACTAATAATTCTCTCGTGGTTTGTAAACCTATAAAACTATCTTTCGGGGCTTGAATTAAGAGTAAATCACCAAATTTTAAAGTAACTTTTCCTAGTCTTTCTCTAATTAACTCTTGTCCTCGTCTAATAGCTAATACTGTACAATTATAACGTTGACGAAAACGTAAATCTTTTAAAGTTGTACCTATCAAACGAGAATTAGAAAGAATTAAAACCTCGGCAATTTTTTCTTCTTCTTGACTATTTTCCATTTCCATTTCTGCTGAATTAAATTTAAAATCAGCTAAAATTTCTACTCCTCTTTCATCTTTAATATTGAGCAAATTATTGCGACTTCCTCTTACTAATAAAATATCTCCCACATTTAAGACTTTATCTGCTAAAGGCGGTGGAAAATGCTCATCATTACGGATAATTTCTAACACATCTAAATCAAATTTTCTCTGAATTTCACTACTGCGCAATGTTTGTCCAATTAGTGTAGATTTAGGAGGAATAATCATTTCACTAACGTATTCTTTTAATTCATAATCTTCACTTAAAGACTCTCCTCCTTCTGGTTTTCTCGCAGGTAACAATTTTGGTGCGGCTAAGGAAATATAGATTAAACCGATGAAGAAAACTGGTAAACCTAACGCTGTAAATTGAAAGATAGTAAATTCAGGATAGCCTAATTGTACCGCTACACCACTAGCTAAAATATTGGTAGATGTACCAACTAAAGTAATTAATCCCCCTAATATTGTCAAAAAAGACATGGGGATTAAAAGTTTAGAAATGGAGGTTTTTGTCTGTTTACTCCATTGTTCGATGATGGGTAAAAAAATCGCTACCACTGCGGTATTATTGATAAAGGCGCTAATAGGACCTACAATCATTCCCATAGTGAAAATCTGTCGAGGAGGATTTTTGCCCCCCCATGTAATTAACCAATCTCTGACAACGTTTAAGATTCCTGTTTTAGTTATACCTGCACTCAGGATAAACATTGCCATAACGGTAATGGTGGCTGAGTTTCCGAATCCCGATATACCTTCACTGGGGGAAACTAACCCTAATAACATCAAAACTACTGTAATTGTTAAGGCAGTCAAGTCAACGGGCAACCATTCGGCGACAAAGGCGATTAAGGAAACTATTAAAACGGTGACAGTCAGAAAGATTGGTGATATATCCATTTTCAAGAATTAAGAATGAGATAGGTGTTAATCAATAAAAAATAAAGTTACAAAGGTGGAAGGGTTGAATAATATTCAACCCCTACAAAGTCATGAAAAATCTTTTCCAGCAATATTACTACTTTTGATTAACT
>NZ_JBLZFY010000009.1:0-74269 GCF_050753365.1 Geminocystis sp. CENA526 | reverse complement strand
AGAGGGGGAAGAGGGGGAAGAGGGGGAAGAAAATAATTGAAAACCATTCTTAATTCTTAATTCTTAATTCTTAATTTTTTTCTGCTTTTTGAATCTTGAATCTATGTTTCCATTCATTAGAACTACGCAAAGCTAACCACAATAAAATCATGGCAATTAAACCGCCATTTTCAGGGGCTTTTAAGGCAAAAACGACTAAAATTCCTGATAATAAATCTTCTAAAATTATAATAATAACGGGCATTTTTCCCCATCGAAAAAACCAACCTACTAAGACTAATTTTAAAACTAATGCTAATAACCCTCCCGTTAATCCTAACAACCATAATGGGGTTATTTTTACCTCAATTAAAGCGGCAACGGCAATCGCCATAAATGCACCCACAAAAGGGCTAAATAAAAGTTGTACAATTTGTACAATTCTTAATCCTATCAGTTTTTTTGTGCCTAATAATTCAAATAATGTCCAACTGGTTAAAATACCGACAATAATTTGAGGATTAATATTTGATAAAAAGGGTACATTACTCCATAATTGATCTAAACGGGCAATACCAACAATCAATAAAGGTAAACCGATTCTCATGCCTCCGGCAGCGGATGCGGATAGGATAGCTAAAATTTGAAGAAGGGAAATATTTTCTAAGTTCACGAAACGTCTTGAGATAAAATTACATTAATTACTTGACTATTTATTTCTATTTATGACTTTTCAACGGGCTAATAAAATTAACCTTGCTATTACTTTAGGAGATCCTGCTAGTATTGGTTCAGAAATTATCCTCAAAGCCTTAGCTGATAATAATTTTTCCTCTCAAGCACACATCACCATCATTGGTAGTCGATCGAGCCTGAAAAAAGCCTATAATGACTTAAAAAACCATACTCATATCAATTTAGCGAATCCTGATGAATTGAATGTTATTGACATGATAACACCTTCGGATTTAATTTGGGGAAAGGGTAATGCAGAAACGGGAAAAGCCAGTTTTTTGTATTTAGAAAAGTCGATCGAACTGACATTAGATGGTAAATTTGATGGTATTGTCACCGCACCCATTGCTAAATATTTGTGGCAAGAAGCAGGATATAATTATGCAGGGCAAACAGAAGTATTAGCCCAAAAGTCGGGAATTGATAAATTTGCCATGATGTTTATAGGTAAGTCACCTTATACGGGGTGGATGTTACGCACCCTTTTGGCAACTACCCATATCCCCTTAAAAGCCGTTGCCGATACCCTTAATCCTTCTTTAATGGATGCGAAACTAGAGTTGTTAATACATACCCTCAAGCAAGATTTTAATTTAGCTAATCCTCATATTGCTATAGCTGGATTGAATCCCCATAGTGGAGAGGAGGGAAAATTAGGCACGGAAGAAAAAGACTGGTTAAACGATTGGCTAGACAATGCAAAGAAACGCTATCCAGAGGCAAAATTAACGGGGTTAACTCCTCCAGACACTTTATGGGTAAAACCTGCTCAGGCATGGTATCATGACGCAAATATCGCCACTGCTGATGGTTTTTTAGCCCTCTATCATGATCAAGGTTTAATACCTGTGAAATCTATGGCTTTCGATCGAGCGGTAAATACTACTATAGGCTTACCATTTGTGCGTACTTCTCCTGATCATGGTACAGCTTTTGATATTGCAGGGCAAGGCATTGCTAATCCTAGTAGCATGATAGCATCTATTGAATGGTCGATCGAGCTATGTCGTAATCGAAAAATAGTGTATAGTTTATAGTGTATAGTTTATAGTTTATAGTTTATAGTTTATAGTTTTTCATTCTTAATTCTTCATTCTTCATTCTTAATTCTTCATTCTTCATTCTTAATTCTTCATTCTTCATTCTTCATTCCTAATTCCTAATTCTCATCGATGAATACAAAAAAAAGTCCAGCTAGTCAAGCCATAGAGTTATTGATAGATTTAGCCCAAAAAGGAGAGATAAACCCTTGGGATGTGCAGGTAATTGAGATAATCGATCGATTTTTAGCAGAATTAGGCATAAATGACAGTGATAACCTCGATTTGCAGACAGCAGATTTATCTCAGTCGGGGCAGGTGATGTTATGGGCTTCTATGTTAGTGTTATTTAAAGCGGAAACCCTCGAAAAATTGAGTCAAATAGAGGATAGTGAAGAAAATTTAGAAGATTTTGTGGAAGATGAAGAATTAGAAACTCTCCGACGCAATTTTAGAAGTAGCGATATTGATAAGCATATCAAAAGACGAACATCAGCACCCCCTCCGAAAACAAGAAAGGTGACTTTAGCAGAATTAATCACTCAATTACAAGCAATGGAAAGTGAATTGGAGGAGAAAAAAATTACCCATGATTTACCTCTCAATAAGACCAAAAAAGGTTACACTCGCAAACAGGCTTTAAAAACTATTACTGATTTAGCCCATAATGAAAATTTAACGGAATTAGCGCAACAAATTAACGATTTTTTAACAGCAAATTTGACTCATAATCATCATAACGAATTTATTAAGCTCGATCGACTGGTGAATCATTGGCAATCCCATAAACAGGAAACAAAAGAAGATACTGTAGGGGTTTTTTGGGCTTTATTATTATTGTCTTCTCAATCGAAAGTCGAATTATATCAAGAGGAATTTTATCAAGATTTAGATATAAAATTAATTAGGGATTATTGAATAAATAGACTTTTGCGAAAAAATTTTTGGCAAAATCTGCATAAAAATCACAAATCAACCTGATAGATATATAGAACCAAATTTAAAAATTGATCAATGAGTAACTTTAAACAATTTACAGTTCCTTCTGCACGAAAACTACCAGTTATCATTCTTGCTGATGTCAGTGGCAGTATGGAAAGTAACGGTAAAATTCAAACTCTCAACCGTGCGATCGAATCTATGATTAACAGTTTTGCTCAGGAGGAGGATGTGAGAGCAGAAATTAACGTTTCAGTGATTACCTTCGGAGGAGAAGAAGCTAAAATTCATATACCCTTACAACCTGCGGAAAATATCCAATGGCAAGAGATGAGTGCTATGGGGCGTACTCCTATGGGTAATGCTTTTGAAGTGGTTCAGGCAATGGTGGAAGATCGATCGATTATTGCTAGTCGAGACTATCACCCCACTATTATTTTAGTGTCTGACGGCATTCCTACCGATGACTGGATGACTCCTCTGAATGATTTAATTGCCTCAGAAAGAGCATCTAAAGCCCTACGGTTATCAATGGCGATCGGTGCTGAAGCTGACAATGAACCCTTACAAAGTTTTTTACAAAATCAACATCCTGAAATCCCCGTATTTAGAGCCGATGAAGCAAACCAAATTAAACAATTTTTCCGTTTTGTCACCATGACAATCAGCAATCGCTCACGAAGTGTTAATCCTAATAGTATCCCTGTTCTCAATTTTGATGATCTCGATGATGAAGATATTGATTTTTAAGCATCCTTATTGTGTCATTCCGAGGGATTTACGCACGGATAACGATATTTTGTCATTCTGAGCTTGGTTCGGAATCTCAAAACCATTTATTTTTGGTAAAAATGTGTAAGTTCTGATCTATAAAAATTCGAGGAAAAAGGGCTAAAGCTCTTATTACTAACATAATAAAAATGTATAAATTAACCAAAATTTAACCATGTCATCTCGTAATGGAATTAATTATGAAACCTTTGGCATATCAGTAATCGGACCACTTCACCAAAGAGAAAACCGCCCTAATGAAGACGCTTGGGAAAGAATTAATAATAACTCTGGGGTGGGGATTGTTGTTAGTGATGGTATGGGTTCAAAATCTAATGCTCGTATCGGTGCAAAAATGGCTTGTTTAGCTGTAAAACAATCCTTGTCAACTTGGGTAAAAGCTCCTTCTGCTTCCCCTAGTTTATTGCTAAGGCTTATTCACATACACTGGGAACTAAAAATATTACCTGCCTTAAAGCAAAACAGTGTCGCCACTTGTTTATTTGCGGTAGTCATTCCTAACGGACAATTAATTATGGCTCAATTAGGGGATGGTATTGCGATTTTAAGGGAAAATAACGGGCAACTTACGATTTTAAGCGAGAAAAATAAAACTTTTGGTAATCAAACCACTGGCTTAGGTGTGGCTAAATCCACTCAAGAATGGTCATTTTTTACTGTACCTAATTTTCCTCCTAATTCGGCAGTGTTATTAGCCACTGATGGCATTGCTGATGATTTAAAAAGCGAACGCATGGGGGATTTTGTGCAATTTATTTTAGATGACTTTGGTACTTTACCCCCACAAAAAAGATGGCGATCGCTCAGTGCAGAATTGAAAAACTGGCCTACTCCCAACCATCTTGATGATAAAACTCTTGCTGTTTTATGGCATCGCCCTAAATAGGAGTAGCTGAAAAAGTCTGAAGAAGGACTAGGGCAAGGGGCAAAGGACAAGGGGCAAATGTTTTAATGACTTTCTCACTTATTCAACAAACTCTAAATTTGTGAATGAAAGACTTATCACTCAATACAAAAAGGAACAAAACACCATGACAATAGTAGTTGATGAACAAAATACAGTTTATGAATTGGCTGAAAAATTAGGAGAAGGGGGGCAAGGTAGAGTTTACAGTATCACAGGAGGTAGAAGGGCAATTAAGTTAATGTATGAGACATCAACGGTTAAGCGCGATCGTCTTCGTCGTCAACTTAGTCAAGTAAGAATGTTATTTGACATCCAACAATTACCCATTGCCATGCCCTTAGAAATGTTACAATCGCCCTATGTGGGTTATGTAATGGAATTATTAACGGGAATGATACCTATTAGTAAATTGACTTACCTACCCCAAAAAATTGAATGTCCAGTTACATGGTATTTGCAGGGGGGAGGTTTAAGGCGAAGATTAATTTTATTAGCAAAATCTGCCGAAGCATTATCTCAATTACATGGTAAAGGATTAGTCTATGCAGATCCCTCACCTAATAATATCTTTGTATCTTCAGACTTAGATGCCAACGAAATTAGATTTATTGACGCTGATAATCTTTGCTATGAAAGTAATGTTTCCTCTTCATTTTATACCCCCGGCTATGGTGCGCCCGAATTAGTCAAAGGCAAATCAGGTGTTAACACTCTCACAGATGTCCACGCTTTTGCGGTGATTGCTTTTCAGACTCTAACAACCCTACATCCTTTAACTGATGGTGATTTAGTGAGTTATGGTGAACCAGAATTAGAAGAAAAAGCCTTACAAGGAGAAATCCCTTGGATAGATAATCCTAATGACAACAGTAATTACACCGACAAAGGATTTCCTAGAGAGATAACCCTCTCTCCTCGATTGCAAACATTAGCAAATAAATGCTTTGATGAAGGAATTTTAAACCCTCAAAAACGCCCCTCAGTAAATGAATGGGCAGAATATTTATATACTGCCGCCGATTTTACCATTACCTGCCCTAGTTGTCATAGTACCTACTATGCAAATCAAAAAAATTGTTCTTGGTGTGATTTTTCTCGCCCAGATTTTGTCAGAATTGAAATTTATTATTGGCAACCTTACAAAACAGAAGAAGACAAAAAACATAAACCAAAACCATTACAAGTTATGGCTTTAGAAAGAGATAAACCCATAATTTTAACTAACCGAATTATTAACGGAAGATTGGGAATAGATAGCCATAAACCTAATTTAGAAATAGAATTTAGCGAAAATTATCTTAAAGTTCGTAAATTAAATAATCAAAGTTTTTTATTAACATCTCAAAATCAAGAAAACAATAAACTTGAGAGAGAAATTTCTGAAGATAGATGGTTAAAATTTCCTGTGGAAGCTGGAAAATATGGTGATTGGCTTTTACATTTTGGTTCTTTAAATCATCCCCATCGATACGCTTGTTTTCGTTTAATTAAAGGAGGTGATTAAACTTGAAAAATAATATAATATTCCCTCTAACTATCCTCAAAAAAGATACACCATAATATGTCTTAAAAAAAGGGTAATATAACACTCAAATTCTCACATAAAGGGAGGGCAATATCAAAAAATTATTAAAAAAAAATAACTAGGGTGATTTCTAATCATAAATATACCTGCATTATGCCACCTACCCCCCAAATACAAAGAGGTAATTATAAAAAAGATGGCTCTTCTACAATGAGTATATTAAACTAATAATAAAAAACTCTTGGAATTTTGACTAGGATTACGATCGAGTCTAATAAAATTAAATTTTTATAACAATTGCATTTTTATAATTTTGTAACTATTATATATCAATAGTTCTAAGCATTATTTGTTACTAATTTATCATAACTACTGTAGAAGAGCCAAAAAGATTGGTAAATTATTTCTTATAAACTGTCTAAAGTCTTTACTACAAATCTATAAAATTAAATTTAGGAGTAAATTAAATAATGAAAGTTAGTCAAGTTCAAGCAGGAAGAAAATTAAGTTTAGAAATTCAACAAGTTAATAACAATTCTTTTTTACCTGAAAAATCTTTCAATATTGAACAGGAAATAAGTATTTTTAAATCTCAATTAACTGGAGAAATTTTAATAAATAATCAACAAAATTCTTGGACTATCAAAGGAGTAAATCAGGATAATCAAAATAAATTAACAGATTTAATAGATCGAAATTTACCTCATTTATGTTGGTTAACTGCTTTACAACCTAATCAAGAAAATCCTAAAACCATCTTTTTACAAGTTCATGAATTTCCTAATAAATTATATTTAGCTAATGAAAAAATAGAGATTGGTATTGATGAAAAAATTGTTGATGATATTCGAGATCGACATCTGAGAAAATCAGAACCCATTGATAAAATTATTGAATGGTTAAACAAAAAAATATTATTACCTCATCCTAAAAATAATCAAATTAACAGAGCATTATTACAAGCAGGAAATAAAGTTAAAAATAGTTTAGAAAGTAGTTTTCAATTATGGGGAAATGACATAGTTATTAATATCAAAAAAACTGCTGATAATAAGTTTTTAATTAATAAGGTAGAAAGAGCTAGACAGCCTAAAGATATTAATGAGCAACGCCCAATGATTATTTTAGAAGCTAATATTTGTTTTTGTGATGCTTCGATCGCAGGTAGTTTAAGGAGTAATATACAAACAGAATTAGATGATATTGTCAAAAAATCTGATAGTTACCTCGCTTTATGGCAGGAATATAATAAAATCGAACAAAAAATTATTTGGGATAATGCGAAACAATTTGGTTGGCTTAAATATGTAAATCACATTGCTTTAAAAAATGGCAATTATCGTTTTAAATTAGAGAATATAGGAGATAATAAAAAAGAATTAAAAGCAAAATTTAAGCTATTAAGAGAAAATCCTACTTTATCTTTGGAAGTTAATAAAAAACCGCCCAATTTTAATAATCAAGATGATAACAATGAGCAGGATTCGGCTCTTTTAAAAAAAGAATTTTCTCAAGATGGTACAAGTTTTTTAGGGGAAGTGGTAGAAATTGATCCGCAAAAATTAGAGATTGAAATTAAACCATCTAATGCAGATGATGAAGAAATAACCCCCCCACCTCAAGGGTATATTTTTATTTCCCTGTTAGGCGATCGCATCAGATTACAGAGAAGAACCCAAGCAGAATCTCTCATTAGAATGGCTCAAAATCCCATGCCCCAATTAGGTTTTCTGTTAGAAAACCGTGCGGTTAACCTCAGACGTACCAGAAACATAAAACCTATTAGCGGAGAAGTCAAAAAGCTATTTAATGGTTTATCACCAACACCACGCCAAGAAGAAGCGATTAGGATAGCCTTGAATACTCCCGATATTGCTTTAATACAAGGACCTCCTGGGACAGGTAAAACCAAAGTAATTACTGCCATTGAGGCTAGATTAGCACAAGAAGCAGAAGACGCTAATCGTTCCGTTAATCATCGTATTTTATTAACCAGTTATCAACATGATGCGGTAGAAAATGCTGCCGAGAGGACAACTTTGTTTCAACTTCCTGCGGTGAGAATTGGGGGTAAAAAAGGCAAAAATTCAGAATTGGATAATGTCGATCGCTGGCGTAGGGAAAGAATCCAAAGAGTTAAGGCTAGTTTAGCTCATTTACCCAAATTAACGGGACAAGAAACCTTAAGGAAAGTAAAACAATTAACGGCTATGTATCAATTAACCCCCGGTAATCAAGAAGACACCGTTAAATTACTCAAAGATATTTACGAGTTAACCCTTTATTGTATTTCCGCTGATTTATCGGATCAACTTTTACAATTAAGTCAAGAATTAAAACAAAGTGCAACCAACCTAAATCAAGAAGACTCAGAAAAAAGAGAATTAGCACTCAAAGCAGTGCAAGGAATTAGAGTTACTTGGGCTACTTTTTCCGATGACGGCGACAAAAATGCGAGAAAAGCCTTAACTAGACTAAAATCATTAGATATTTTAAATGATTATGATGAAGACTTATTAAAACAAGCAGGGGATTGGCAAGAAACATCAGAGCCTCCTTTTTTGACAAAATTAGGGGATTTACAGCAAAAACTATTAGAAAAGTTAATTCCCAAAGAAACTCAACCTGTTACCACTCCTGTAGCAAATCCAAAAATTGTTGATTTGTTTAAACAAGTTCGTTTATCTCTTGATGATCATGTTAAACAATCTCCCGATGGCATTGAAGGAGTATTAACAGAATATTTGGATGACTTAGACACAGATCCCGAAGAAGTAGCTCGTACTATTCGCAAATATACGGTAGTTTTAGCCGCAACCTGTCAGCAATCCGTAGGGAAAAAAATGATTGAAGCAACAGAAAATAAAGATCATGTGTTTGAGAGTGTGATTATTGATGAAGCAGCGAGGGCGAATCCTTTAGATTTATTTATTCCGATGGCTAAGGCTGAAAGGCGAATTATCTTAGTGGGAGATCATCGTCAATTACCCCATATTTTAGAGGATGATGTGGAAAAGGAGTTAACTAAATCAACTTCCGATACTCAAGATGCCCTCAAAAAAAGTTTATTTGAACGGCTTTTTAATCAATTACAGGATTTAGAAAGAAAAGACGGCATTAAAAGAACTGTCACCCTTGATACTCAGTATCGAATGCACCCCATTTTAGGGGATTTTGTCAGTGAAAATTTTTATGAATGTCATGGGGAGTCTCATATTAATTCGGGAAGATGTGCCAATGATTTTATTCACAATTTACCCGGTTATGAAAATAGCGTGACTGCTTGGCTCAATGTTCCTTTTTCTGCGGGGGTTGAAATACAAGGGCAAAGTAAATCTCGCCCAGTGGAAGCAAGGGCGATCGCGCTTGAACTAAAAAGATTGATCGAACATGATCAAAAGCTAACCTTCGGTATTATTGCTTTTTATTCTGCTCAAGTGACGGAAATTTGGAAAGCCTTAGAAGAAGTAGGAATTGCAGAAAAATCAGAGGAGGGATTTTTTCAAGTGGCGAAACAGTGGCAAGAAACTACTAACTATGAAAATAAAATTGTGGAAAGGTTGAGAGTGGGTACTGTAGATGCTTTTCAAGGGAAAGAGTTTGATGTGGTTTTTCTTTCTTTAACTAGAAGTAACAATATTAACCCTACCGATGAAAGAATGTATCGCAGAAAATACGGCTTTTTGATGTTGGAAAATCGTCTTTGTGTAGCTATGAGTCGGCAACAAAGATTATTGATAGCTGTGGGTGATGGGGATATGGTAAATCATGATTCTGCTAATGTCACCATTCCTCAACTGGTGCATTTTTATCAACTTTGTCAGAGTCAACAGGGAAAAATTTATCAATGTTATGAAAATTTATACTAAAGTGAGACACAGCCCACCTCATCAAATAATTCTTTCAATCCATGTCAATGTGATGAAAAGCCTTAAAAGGCTTACTACGAACCTAAGTCATTCAGACGAGGGATAGCGAAGGAATCTTAAAATCCCTTAATGTGAATTTAAGGATTTATAGGAAATAAATAAAGAGATTGCTTCGTGCCGAACTAGGGACACAATTAAACTTTTATGGAGAAAATCAAAAAATGTTATTTACTAAAGAAACTCCCATTTTATACTATGAACCTCGATCGTCTGAACGTTGGCTTAACCGTGAATACATATTATTTCCCAGTTATTACTACCGAGTCTTAGCCCCTCGTGTATCCAGTCGTAAACTAAACATTTTAGAAAAAGCCGTGTTAGGAATTTGTCGAGTAGGGGCTTTTACTGCTGAGGAAATAGGAGAAAAATTAGATATAGGCAGAGATTTATCCGCTTTAATTATGAGTGAACTTCAATGTACTCATTTTATTGATCATCAAGGTTTAATCACTAAAAAAGGAAAGCAAATTTTACAAGATGAATTGATAGAAACAGAAGATTTAATAGCAGGTTATGTATTTCAAGAACCTTGGCAGGGTGAGTTATTTCCTAGATTTATCGAAAACTTAGAATATGCCGAAACTCGATTTAATGATAATGGTTTCCCAGAGTTAGTTTTAGGCACAACGGGAAAACCTTTTTATCAAAGAATTTTCATGCCCTTACCCGTTAATGATACTTTGATGCGTAAACCTAATCCCAGAGATATTTTAAGAGCGATAAAAATTCACAATCAAACTTTAACCCATCGTCATCAGAAAAATGATATTGAAACCAATGAACAATCATGGCATTTTGATAAACTACCAGAATTAAATCGTATTTCTTTTATTGAAGAACAACCTCAACCTGTTTGGTTAGCCACTTTTATCTATACTCCTGAATTAAATTTTGATGAATTTACAGAAAATCATTGGCAAATTTGCGATCCTTTTGGTTTAGGTGATAGCCCTTGGTTATATCGTCAAATTAATAAATGTTTGAAAAAACAAGACGATTTTCCCTTACAAAAACCAATTGAAAGTTTACTAAACAAAACAGAAAAACAAAAAGAAACACCGACAGAATATCAAGAATGGATTAAGTATTTTAACGAAATAGCAATTAATACCGTAGAAAATAAACTTTCTTTAGCAATAACAAAATGGGAAAGTTTATATCAAGGTTTAATAACAATTGAAACCATTAATCAAGAAATAGACCAATTTAAACAAGAGAAATATTCTCCTTATGCTCAATATTCTTTTGATGATAAATTAAAAGATCTTATAGTTAAATGTCAAAAAATATTAGAAAATTTATTTTTGATAATTGCTGTTCAATATCCCACTAATGAATGTTGGAAACTACTAGACGATCAAGATAAAGAATATAATCAAATTCTTCTTGAAAAAGTAGTTGAAACAATAGGATTTAAACCCTTAAATCCCGAATCTAAAAATCATCTCATAAAATTACCTCGATCGTTATTATCAGTAGATATTAATAAAATAAAATCTGCATCAGATTATCAAAGTGGTTCACTGAGAGGTTATGTGATAGCTAGTTTATTAACTGCTTATAATTATGAGCAACATCCCTTATATTTCTTTGCTGAAAAAATGCCAAATTTACTTTTTGAGTTAGACAAATTAGCTGACCTAAGAAATAAAAGTGGTCATTATAGTTCACAAAAATTAACTCAAGATATGGAAAAAAAACAGATAGATTTAGTTTATCAATTAATCGAATTATTTTTACAAAATTTTCATAAACCCATAGAACTAGAGGAGGAAGTTATTTATGTTTAAAAACCTAAAAAAGTTTCATATTCCCCGTCAAGCTATAGCTGAGTTAGAAAAGCACATTGAAGATTTACGTCAACAAAGAGAAAATTTATCTCAAGATATTACTCAACAACGTCTAAATTTTCAAGGAGAAATTGAACAAAAAAGAACAGAATTTGAACAGCAAAAAAATAAAGAATGGGAAATTATTAATCAAGAAAAAAATGATTTAGAAACGAATAAAACTCGCTTAAATTTGGCACGAGAAGACTTAAATCGAGATCAAAATATTCTTGAAGAAGAAAAGCAGTATTTACAGCAAAAAATAGATGAAATAAAGAAAAAAGAGACTAATTTAAGCATAGCTTTAGAAAATTTAGATCGTGAACAGTCTGAATTAAAGAGAGGGCAACAAAATTTAAGGGAAGACAGTATATATATTGACCAAGAAAATGAAAAAATTGAGCAAAAATATTTAGATTTACGTCAACAAGAACAGGAAATTAATCAAAGAAAACAAGAACTTGAGGAATTAAAATTACAAGCCCAATCAGGCTTTATTGAACAAAATACTGCCATGATCAAAGAATTAGAAAAACAAATTCACAATTTACATGAGGAACGTAATAAACTTTATCAAGAATTAGCGATAAAACGTCAAGAATTAGAGTTAGAAATGACTCAGAAAAGCCAAGATTTAGAAAAACAGAGACAAGAAGAATATCAAAAGTTAGAAGAAAGAAAACGTCAATTAGAGTCTGAAATAACTAATCAAAGAGATTATTTTGAGGAAGAAAAAACTAAAGAATATCAAAAATTACAAACGATTAAGCAGGAATTAGAACAACGAAGAAAAGCATTAGATAGTGAATTTATTAATAAACAAAATCAACTGGAAACAGAGCAAATAAATGATAAATTAGAGTTAGACAAACAGTATGCACAATTAGGAGAAGCAAGAAAAGAGTTAAAAAGACAGCAAGTTCAACTAGAGTGCGATCGAGAATTATTAGAGGAAGATCGAGAAAATTTAGAAACAAAAATCAATCAAAGAGCGGCAACTAGAATTGAAAATTTACAAGCACAAATAGAATATCGACAAGAGCAATTAAGAGCAAGTTTAAGGATTAGAAATGAGTTACAAAATGCAGTAATAAGAAAGGAAGAAGCCCAACGTAGATTTGGCAATAAAACTCCAGATGAAGTCTTAGCAGAATTAGAAACCTTGCGAAAAATTAAAGAGGAATTAGAAATTAAATTAGCGTCAAAACCTAGTGATATTGCTACAGAAAAATTAGCTCAATTAGAAAGTGAAAAAGAACAATGGGAAAGAGACAGATTTCGATTAGAAAGGGAATTGCAGGAGTTAAAAAGAAATAGCACTTATAGCAGAATGGCGGTGACAGAAGTTGAAACATTACGAGATGAAAAAGAATCATTACAAGTAAGTAACGATCGCCTCAAAAACGCCTTAGAAGAATTGAGGAAAGAAGTCGGAGAAGAAATTGAGAAAAGCAAAAATACTAGCCCCTTTCCTGAATGTATAGCGATGGATGACAATAAAGCTCTACAAATCATTACACCTTTAGAAGAAAATATCCCCAATTTAAGAGAATTTGCCGAAGATTTACGTTATCGTATTGCGGTTTCTCCTGAAGATAAACAAAAACGCCTTTATTACTCAGCCCAAGATATTCGCACCTTTCTTGGTGGTTTAGCCATGAGTCGCTTACACTTACTCGAAGGTATTAGCGGTACAGGTAAAACTAGCTTGGCAACTGCTTTTTCTAGTGCTGTTAATGATCCCAATAATGAATATAAGTCAGAACCAAACAAAAGAATTGACTATAAATTAATTGAAGTACAAGCAGGATGGCGAGATAGACAAGACTTAATCGGTTATTACAATGCCTTTGAAAAGAGATTTTATGAATCGGAATTTTTACAGGCACTTTATCAAGCACAATGCCCATTTTATCAAGATCGCATCTATATTATTGTCTTAGATGAAATGAATCTTTCTCGCCCTGAACAATATTTTGCCGATTTTCTCTCTAAATTAGAGCAAGAATCACCCACACTAACCCTTACCACCGACTTAAATCGCCGTTACCCTGTCTTATTTGAGGATCATAAAACGCTAAAAATTCCTGAAAATATCTGGTTTATTGGTACAGCTAACCAAGATGAAACTACCCTTGAATTTGCTGACAAAACTTACGATCGCGCTCACATTATGGAATTAGGCAGAAATCAAACAAAATTTGACATTCCCCAATTAAATTATCGAAATCCCCTCTCTTATCAAGCCCTAAAATTAGCTTTTCAACAAGCCCAAAATCAGTATCAATCACAAGCCAAAAAAGTGGATAAATTTCTGAAAGATTATTTAGCAAATTTGCTGGAAACAAAATTTAAAATCGGTTGGGGGAATCGTTTAGAAAGACAAATAGAGGCATTTATTCCCGTTGTTATCGCATCTGGTGGCACGATGGGGGAAGCAACAGATCATTTATTAGCAACAAAAATTTTACGCAAAATTAAAAATCGTTATGATATTCCTGCTAGTTATTTAAGAGAATTACGAGAACAAATAAGCGTTTTTTGGGATGATTTAGATCATCAAAATTCCCCTATTAAATCTTTAAATATTATTAACACTGAAATCGATCGCATTGAACCTCAAACCTAAAAAATAAAAGTATCCCCTCTCTCTCCTGTGGGGGTGAGGGAAACAGATTTTTAAAGGCTAAAGCCATTACTACAAACTTATTTATAATAGTCAAAAAAATTATGAAATTTATTAATCGTATCACTGGACAAATCTTTGATCAATTACCAGAAAATTCCCTTTTAGGTGAATGGCTGATCACAAATAAATCAGATAATGTCAAGGTTAATAATGTTTCAATACCTTCAAATTTACCCTTTTATTTATGGGCGGATAATAGCAATAATATTCATTTCTTTAGTGATTCTAAAACTCAAGATTTGAGTAATATAAAAATTCCTAAATGGCAAATTGCTAATGATATTTTAAGAGAAAGTATTGCTTATTTTTATCATCAATCTAACAACTTAAATATTAATGAAGATAATTGGGAAAATTGGCTTAACTTATCTCCTTTAGTACCAGAAATTAATGCTAAAATTCACTTACAAGTCTTAGAAATTGACTTACAAAAACAATGGGGACATTTAGAAAATGTTTGTCGTCGCCCTCGCACTTATTTAAAAATGGAAACCGAAAAATTAGCCATTTCTCGTGCTAAAAAAATAGCCAACGGTGCGATCGAACATTTAGCCTCTCATTCCGAAGATTGGTATCGCCGTAACTTTAATTCTGTGAAACCCAATAAATTACTTTGTTTAGTGAGAGAAGACTTATTAAACATCTATGAAAATCAAGTTACAGCAAAATTAATAGACAACTTATTAGAATATATTTCTCATCGTATAACTGAATTAACATTGATAAAAAATGAACTAGATGAAGCGATGGATTTCTCCCATGAAATTTACAAAATATATAGGAGAAATAGAAATCGTATATCTTCCCTGTGGGGAAAACAGTTTGATGCAGAAATAGGATTTTTAGAACTAGAAGAAACTTTAAAAGAATTAAATGATAAAAAGCGTAAATTATTAGGCTTAATTACCACTGATTTATATAAAGCAATTCCGAAACAAACTTATGTCCCAATGACTTTAAAAAGAACAAATATTTTTGTTAATGATCAACATTATAAATATGTAGATTTGCTGTGGAGAAATTGGAGTAAATGGAAAACAAGACAGATAAAAAACCCTCAACAAGTCTTTGAAGAGTATCAACAATTTTTTCAAGGTTTCGAGGCTTTCAGCTTATTACTCATTTGTAAAACCCTGTGTGGAAATAACGAAAATAATGATCAAGGTTTAAATTTTAGCCCTATTTTTGAGCAAGATTTAAACTGTAATAAACAAGAAAAAAATAATCAAAATAATCTACTTCTTTCTTTTAATGGATTCTTAGGAAAAATTGACTTATATTTATCAAAAAATCGCACTTTCTATTTACATTCTGACTTAATTAATCAAGGCTTATGTTTAATTCCTCTAGGGATTAATTTAACAGGAATAAAAGATGAGAAAGAAATTAATAATATATTAGATAAGTTATTCGCTCAAGTTGATAACTCTTGCCATAATATTATTCTCTATTTAGGTACGAAAGAAGAACAAAATTTATTATCTAAAAATTTACAAAATAGACTAAACAATATCTTTATTAAAGATCACAATTTAACTGGAATATTTACTATTAATCCCTTTGAAATTCTTAGCTTAGAAAGGGTTGCTTATGCGATTAAATGGTGGTTATATGGCAACTTATACTTATCTTATCCTCCTGTTTTAAATCTTCCTTTTAAAATTACCGATAATTTACTTACTTATTTTCGTGACTCTTTAAAAATAAAAAATAATCAAGAATTTAATATTACTATTTCTATTTCTAATCAAAATATTAATGATTTTAATAGAGAATTAACTAAAGAAATAAATAGAGTTGAAAGTATGGGAAGACTTGGACGATCACAATTAGCAGAATTAAGAAATATTCAAAATAATGATTTACCTAATCAAATAAATAAAGTAATTCAACCTTTTAAAATTTGTCCTGTTTGTAACTATCAAGAAGATTTAAAACATATAGAAAAACTCAATAATCATAGTTTTCAATGCAGTTGCAGTCAATGCGGAAGTAGTTGGGGAACAAAACATTGCGGTAATTGTGGGAAAAACTTTCCTTTTATTGCCGTTCAAGGAATAGAAAATAAAGAACTAAATTATAATCCTCTTAATCTCGATCGAGTTTTTGGCAGGGATATTTTAGCTATTCCTACAAGAAAAGATGATGGTAATATAGAATTCATTTGTTGTTTTTGTAAATAATTTTTTATGTTGATTAATAATGCTTCTTGAGTTCACAATGAGTATACTTGAAGACTGTAAGTATTTTAATATATTTAATTTTTGTCCCTGATAATGTTAAATTAATTATATATATGAAAAAAAAATCTCTAATTATTTTTACTCGTTATCCCGAAATAGGTAAAACAAAAACAAGATTAATTCCTGCTATTGGAGCTGAAAAAGCGACTAATTTACAACGGTTAATGACAGAATATACTATTAGCTCGATCGAACTCTTAAAGAATATTATTGACGTAGAAATTAATATCTATTTTCAAGGTGGAAACAAAAATTTAATGCAACAATGGTTAGGAGATAAATATCACTTTTATCCACAAATAGAAGGAGATTTAGGAGAAAAAATGTATCGGGCTTTTAAAGATAACTTTGCAAGAAATAATCAACAAGTTATTATCATAGGAGTTGATTGTATCGACTTAAATATAAATATTTTACAAGAGGCTTTTATGGCTCTCAATATCCATGATTTAGTCATTGGTAAAGCCTTAGATGGTGGTTATTATCTCTTAGGTTTAAATTCTTTAGAAAAATCTTTATTTAACAACATAAAATGGGGAACAAGTCAAGTATTTTCTGATACAATTTCAAGGGCAAAAAAACTGCATTTTAGTATCTATCAATTACCTATATTAAGAGACATCGATCGAGCTGAAGATTTACCTTATCTGCCCTTCAATTTTTAAACAATTAAACAGTATTTTCTTCTGCAATTATGACAATAAAATATAGCGATTTTCAAAATTATGAGGTACATTTTTTTATTGCCTCTTGCGTTTTGCCTTTCACAAAATAAACATACAATTAATTTTGCCTATCTACTTACTTTTTCGGCAACCCCTAAATACTTAAAATCAGGACAACATTTCTAAACTTTGAGCAATAGCTTGTATAAAATCATTCCCAATTTTGGTTTCTAATTTTCCTGTCTCATCATTCCAATTTAGCAAAAAAGAATAATAAGCCCAATGATTATTAGAATAGCTTACCCCTCCAGCAAGAGAAAGAGCATATTGGGGATTAAAACTAATACTTCCCCCTTTAACATAGCCCAACGCACCTTCAGGAATAAATTTATTAAGAATATTAGGAAGAGTTAAGATTCTTTTAAAAAGAGTTAAAGTTTCTGATTTCTGAAAAAATTGTCCCTGCAAAGCACTTTGATAAAATTTAACAAAATCTGCTGGAGAAGATACCATTGTTTGTTGATTATTAATAATATTTCTTTTGGTATTTATGGGATTTTCTATGGCTTCTGAAACTCCTTTCCAACCTAAATCAGTTCCATTTTCTGCCCCCAAAAGATAAGAAAAAAAGATTCTAGTATTATCAGGTATAATAGTATTAACCAAACCTATTTCTTGAATTAATTGACGAACTTTTTCTACTTTAATATAATTTAATAAAGCATCAGTTGCGGTATTATCACTGTGCATCATCATGGCTTCTAAGGCAACAGAAGTAGTAGTTTTTCCAGATAATTCACTAAATACTGGACTAGATAATGTTCTGATATTATCGTCAATTAAAATTTTATCATTTAAGGATGCTTTACCTATTTCCATTTGTCTTAAAAACTCAGTTAAAATATAGACTTTAAAACTACTACCACAAAAAAGAGGCATGGTATAATTTAACGATATTTCCTCAGATAAATTATTCTTAACAACGAGAATATTAATAGCTTTTTGCCCGGGGAAAGAAGAAAACAAATTAATTATTTTATCAGGCAAATTTTGATGATTATTAACCGATTTTGTTGGCAGAGGATAAGCCATAGTTGCTAAACCTGTTATCCCTAATATTTGAGCAAAATTACGACGAGATAATTTCATAATATTTTCTCTATTTTATAAGTAAATTAAAGTAACACATTCTCATAAATGCTTTGAAGCTCGATCGATTTTGTCTAAATTTTATCTCGAACTGAGGTAATTTTCAGTAACTTTATTTATTTTTATTATATTTTTTGATTATCAGCTAAATTTCTGGGGGCAATGTTTTTTTGTGGTGTAATTGTATTTTTCGTTGGATGCGTCTTGGCTTAAACTTAGATGGAAACTAGCTTATGATAAAATAAACGAAAATTATTGAAAATCGATCGAAATGATGAAGGGAAAAAATGTATTAGGCACTTCCTTAGAAACTTGTTGTAAATCTCCCATGACAGGATATTTTCGCACGGGATGCTGTGAAACCAGTGCTGAAGATAGAGGTTTGCATCTAGTTTGTGCGCAAGTAACCGCAGAATTTTTGGCATTCAGCAAAAAACAAGGCAATGACTTAATTACTCCCGTGCCGATGTTTAACTTCCCCGGCTTAAAACCGGGGGATAAATGGTGTTTATGTGTGGCGCGTTGGCAAGAAGCCTTAAACGCTGGATTTGCACCTCCGATTATTTTAGCCTCCACCCACGAAAAAACCCTTCAATATATCCCGATTGAAGTTTTACAAGAACACTCTATTTAGGAATTAGGAATTAGGAATTAGGAATTAAGAATAGTGGTTAATCAATAATCCACCGTGTAATAAATTACAAGGCTAATAGAGTAACGTTCAATAAATTGAACTCTAAATTTTTCAAGCAGTTAATATTATCTTATTCATTATTCATTATTCATTATTCATTATCAACTATTAGCCCATTGTTTTGCCCATGCTAAATTTTCCTGCACTATTTTTAGATTAGGGGCTTCAGAGTATAGTCGTAATAAAGGTTCAGTACCACTAAAACGGATTAATAGCCAACTGCTATCCTCAAGGCGATATTTATAGCCGTCAATGGCTAAACAACTTACTACTTTTTTCCCCGCAATTTTTGTTAAGGGAGTTGTTTCTAATTTTTCCTGTAATTGGTTTTTGTGGTCAAGATTTGCTAAGGTAAGATCAATTCGATCGTACCCTGAATCAAAGTTTACTTGCTGTTGTAAATTGCGATAAAGTTCACTAATATCTTTGCCTGACTCTACCATCGCCTCCAATACATATAAAGCGGATAGTAAAGCGTCTCGTTCAGGGATATGATTACTATAACCCACCCCTCCAGATTCTTCTCCTCCTACCAACACTTGAGAAGTGAGCATTCTTTCTGCTATGTATTTATAACCGATGGGTGTCTCAAATAACGGCACATTAAACAGTTTAGCAATTTTTGGGATTAAATCTGAACCGCTTACGGTTTTGACGATTTCCCCTTGTAGCTTTCTTCTCGTCGCTAAATGTTCAATTAAAATGGGGATCAAAATTTGAGTACTACAAAAATTCCCTTCACCGTCCACACTAGCAATTCGATCGCAGTCTCCATCGAACACTAAACCGATTCTCAGGCTATCTGGATGACTTTTTGCTGTTTCTTTGATTTTACGAAACAAGTCAGGAATATAGCGTGGTAAAGGCTCAGGAGCGCCTCCTCCAAAAAGAGGATCACGGTCTGCGTTGATTTCAAGTATGTCACAATCTAATAAACGACTTAACCCCGTGGAAGCCGCACCGTGCATAACATCGGCAATGATTTTTAATTTACCAGATTCGATCGAACTTTTGATTAAATCAATGTTGACGAGCGATCGAAGTTGTTGACAATAACTCGCCCAAGGATCAAATAATGTTAAAGTGCCTTTTTTATCACTAATTTTAGGGATAGTATCAAGACGAGATTCGATTTTTTCTGTAACATCTTCACCCACAGACCCCCCAAAACCGCCTTTCACTTTCAAACCTAAATATTTTGCAGGGTTATGACTAGCGGTTAAAACCAATGCCCCTAAAGCGTTTTCAGCTTTGGCAGTCCAACTAAAAGCAGGAGTTGGAGCGTAATTTTCTGACAACAGCACATCAAAACCGTATTCTTGCAAAGTTTGTGCCACCATCAAAGCAAAATCTTCCGCCATAAAACGTCGATCGAATCCCACTACTATTAAATTAGAATGGGGATTAAACTCTTGTAAAACTTGAGCGCAAATAGGTGCTAACTTAGAAACACGCTCAAAAGTAAAATCGGCGGCAATCACACCACGCCAACCATCCGTGCCAAATTTAATGGGATTCGCTTGAAAAGACATAATAAGTAGGAATTAGTAATTATTAACTATAAATTATGCACTATTTGTTATTCACTATCAATAAGCGAATTTGCATTTAAGTTTACTGATGATGAAAGTGTTAGGTATTAGGTTATAATTATTCTCTACTGATTCTTTATCGTTTCGAGTATTTACTTATTTCTTTTAACGTGAAAAAATTTATCATTATTGATCATTCTTTACAAGATTTACAAGGACATCATTTTGAGTGTAGTGTATCCGTTGCTCAATCTGCAAAAAAATTAAATTTTGAACCGATTATTATTGCTAATAAAAATTTTTCACCAGTTTTTTATCCCGAAGATATTAGAGTTATTTCTCAATTTGAAGTAGATTGGTTTGATAACCCTACAAAAAAACTTAATAAATTTCAACAAAAAATTAAGACGTTGATTGATACATTACATGATTTTAATTTCGATAAAAATTGGCAAAAATATCAGCAAAAATTTGATTATCAACTGTTTAAATTAAAACTTACTCAACCGAAGACAAGGGTTTTATTAGAAAAAATAGAAGGGAGTTTATTTAGATTAGGAGAATGGATAAAAGCAGATATTAAATTACTGAAATTTATTCCTTTCAGTCACACCGCATGGGGAATATTAAAAATTATATGGGGCTTAATTAAATTTGCTTTTACTATCATTAATAAAATTATTCAAAAAATTCTGACAAAATTTATTAAAGTTAATCATCAAACCTTTCGAGAGTCTTTAGAAGTTACCCTAAATTCTTTACAACTTACTTCAGAAGATCATATTTTTATTCATACTTTAAGCATTGAACAATTAGAAGAATTATTATACTTATTACAGAGTCAAAATTTAGCTCAAATACCTAAATATCATATTATGTTGAGACGAGATGTTGATGATTGTTTAGTCAAAAATGCTCAAGGTATTGGGATTAAGGCTTGTTTAACTCAATTTTATCAATGTCAATTCTATTCTCAAAAAGTCAGATTTTATACCGATACACCTCAATTAATCGATCGATATAACAGTTTATCACCTATTCGGTTTATAGAAATACCTGTACCTTTTAGACAAGAAAAATTAGCAGAAAATAAGGTAGAAAAAGAAGCAAACCAATCTTTGCATTTAGTTTATTTAGGAGATGCCAGAATTGAAAAAGGATATTTATATTTACCGAATATAGTAAAGGATTTATATAAAGATTATTTAGCAACAAAAAAACTCAGAATAACGATTCAATCAAACTTTAATATTAGCAGTGGCGAAAATGGAATTTTAAAAAGTAGATTAATACTTGAACAATATCCCGAAGATATGGTAAAAATTATCAAAAATGCCATGAAAACAGAAGAATATTATCAACTTTTAATGAGTGCTGATTTATTAGTTATTCCCTATGATAATAATAGTTATCGTCATCGCACTTCGGGAGTTTTAACAGAGTCTTTAGCCGGTGGAAAACCTGTAATTGTACCTGCAAATACTTGGTTAGCTAGTCAAATTGATGACACTAGAGGAGTTATTTATTATCATCCTCAAGACATTAGTAAAAAAATTATTCAGGTTATTAACAATATTCATGATTATCAAAAAAATGCTCAAGCATTTAGTGTTAATTGGTGTCAAAAACATTCCCCTGATACTTTAATGGATTGTCTCTTATCTCCTGTTAATTTTAGTGATAATTTAGGAGAGATTGACGATAATCAAGACAACTCTATTGCTCAGGTTAATCAACCACATTTTTTATTTATTATACAGCTCGATCGCGCAGCGCCACTTCGTGATCGAATCTTGCAACTAGATACCATAGGGCAAATAATGTTAAGCCATATTGAATATTTATCTAGTTTTCACAGTAAAATTTCTGTGATTATTTATGATTTAACATCTCCTTTAATTCTTGATGACAGAGATTCTGAATTTAATCAAGTCAAGGAAATGTTAGGAAATTATAAATTTGTGCAAACTTGGTTAATCAAAATTGCGAATACTCCTCAATTTATGGCTAACTTAGACAAAGAAAAATATTTTCAAAATTGTCATAATAATCAACAAAGTTTAACGAGAAAGTTGATAGATATTAATAGTTTAGTCATTCCAGATAGTTTAAGTAACTATTTGCAAAATCAAACCTTTAATCATATTTTTTTAGATAATATTACCAGTCAAATTTTAATAAGTAAGTTAGGATTAAATAACATTCCTATTATTTGCCAAGTATCTCAATTAGAATCTTATAAATATGCCATAGAAAATAATCAAGAAATTGCTTTAGATGAGTTAAAACAAGAATTAGATTTATTAAGAAAAACTCAGGTTATTTTTACTACTCAACCATATTTAATTGAAAAACTCAAAAATGAAAGTTTATCATTAATAGCCTATCAATTACCTAAATTTTATCCTCTAAATTCTCGTCAGAATCTTATTAAGAATAGTAAAATAATTAATTTTATTTGGGGGGATAATAAAACCGAATATCATAATATAATCAATAATATACTTAGTCAGGAAATAAAAGATACGCAAAAGGTATCTTTGAACGGAAAAAGTTTAAGTGATTTAGAGAAGAATAAAACTAAAAAAATCGCTATCTTATACCCGTGGGGAGACATTTTAGAAAGAAAAGCAGGGGCAAGTCAACGAGTCGGATTATTAATTGATTATTTACAAGAAAAAAATTGTCATATTTGGTTGTTTACTACAGGAGAAGAAAAGGATTTACTACTTGACAATATTCGTTATACTTTTTATGAGCAAAATGTTGATAATTTAGATTTAGTTAAACCTATTAATAATGATGACGAAGTAAGAGAAAATAACCTTACTTTAACTCAAGATTGGCGCTTAAAAATGTACCATCAATTTGACAATGATGATAACTTTCAAACATGGATAGAAAATATAGTAGATTGGGCAGATATAGTTATCTTAGAATATCCTTTTTGGGGTAAAATAGTCAGCAAAATTTGTCAAGAAAAGAAAGTAAAATTAATTATTACCGCCCATGATATTTTATGTAAGCAAGTCTCAGAAAATACAGACATTTATCAAACTTTATTAACAGAAGAAATTAATAGTTTAACCCAAGCAAATCATATCATTAGTGTTTCGATCGAAGACCAAAATTTTTTAAAACAATGGGGAGTTAATAGTCAAGTTATCCTGAATCCTGTTAACTTAAATATAGCTAATTTAGCTAAAAAAAATATCACTATAAATCATCAAGAAAAATGGCTTAATCTTTACCCTTGGTTGGAGGAATATTATTGTTTATTTGTAGGAAGTGGACATTTTCCAAATTTGGAGGCAGTTAAAGAAATAAAAAATATTGCCTCTATGTATCAAGAAAAAAAATGCAATCCTCCGTGTAAATTTATCGTTATTGGTAGTTGTTGCCCTCCCGAAAATCAAGATAATTTTATCTCTTTAGGTAAAGTAGAATCTGATTTATTGATATTAGCTTACCAACAAGCTAAATTGATTATTGTACCATTATTATCAGGTACAGGCTCATCTTTAAAAATAGCAGAAGCTATGAGTTTTGGAAAAGTTATTATCGGCACAAAAATTGCCTTTCGAGGTTATAATATCGATCATCAAATTCATGGTATTATTGAGGATAATTTAAGACTTTATCCCGATTCGATCGAAAAGTTATTAAACAATCAAGAGTTATTAGTTTCCATCGGTAATAACGCCAAAAATTTTGCTAACAATTATGACTATCAAATATTATATCAAGGTTATTTAGAATTAATAGAAAATTAAGAATTAACAATTAACAATTAACAATTATTCATTATTCACTATTCACTATTCACTATGAAGATGGAATATCGCCGTTTTGGAAAAACAGAATTACAAATGCCCGTATTTTCCTGCGGAGGAATGCGGTATCAATATAAATGGCAAGACTTGGCTTTAAAAGAAATCCCCGAAGATAATCAAAAAAATCTGGAAAGTACGATCGAAAAAAGCCTAGAATTAGGAATAAATCATATAGAGACAGCTAGAGGATACGGCACATCAGAAATACAATTAGGGCAAATACTGCCGAAATTTCCCAGAGAAAAATTAATCATTCAAACAAAAGTATCCCCGACAGCCAATAGTAAAGAATTTAGAGAAACCGTAGAAAAATGTTTGAATTATCTCAATCTCGACTATGTAGATTTACTAGGCTTACACGGTATCAACACCCCCGAATTGTTAGACTATAGCATCAGAGAAAAAGGTTGTTTGGAAGAAGCAAGAAAACTGCAACAGGAAGGCAAAGTAAGATTTATCGGCTTTTCTACCCATGCGCCAACGGATTTAATCATCAAAACCATTCAAACTAATCAATTCGACTATGTAAATTTACATTGGTATTGGATTTATCAAAAAAATTGGGAAGCAATATTAGAAGCGAATCGCCATGATATGGGAGTATTCATTATTAGCCCATCGAATAAAGGCGGAATGCTGTATCAATCACCTCCTACCTTTAAAAATCTCACTCAACCTCTTTCTCCTATGGTTTTTAATAATTTATTTTGTTTATCTCACCCCCAAGTGCATACTTTAAGTATTGGTGCGAGTAAACCTAGTGATTTTGAGGAGCATTTACAAACTTTACCGTTACTATCTAAAAGTAAAGAGTTATTACCCCCCATCATCGAGAAATTAGAAAACCACGCCAAAAAAGTACTAGGAGAAGAATGGTTTTATAATTGGGAAAAAGGCTTACCTAACCATCAACAAACCCCCGGTAACATCAATATACCTATTATTCTATGGTTAAGAAATCTAGCAGTAGCCTATGACTTAGTGGAATATGGCAAAATGCGTTATAACCTATTAGGCAATGGAGGGCATTGGTTTCCAGGGCAAAAAGCCGATAAATGCAAGGAGTTTGACTTCACTCAATGCTTAATCAATAGCCCCTATAAAGATAAAATACCCCAATTGTTAGCCCAAGCCGAAGAAATTTTGGGAGGAGAAGAAATAAAGCGTTTATCCCAAAGTGAATAGTTAGGGGTTGCCTCATAGTATTTTGATGAAGAGAGGGAAGAGGGAAGAGGGAAGAGGGAAAAGTGGATAGTAAATAGTTTTTCTTAACAATTTATAGTTCAATTTATTGAACGTGATCTCGTTAGACGTGTAATTAATTACACGACGTGTTATTGATTAACACCTTTAATTCTTAATTCTTAATTCCTAATTTTTATCGATTATTTAACGAATAAAATTACTAACTAACCATAATAAACAAAAAGTAAATAAAGAGGCAAATTTTTCTGCATCTAAAGTAACATTTAACCCCGCAACTGTTAAAAGATTTAACAGAATATTAGCTAGACAAATAGCAAAAATAAAAGTAATAAAAGTAATACCGATCGATCTCCAAAATTGTCTTTGTTTACGGTACAATATAAAGAAACTTGTGCCGACTCCCACCGTTAATAATAAAGGTAAAAGAGAGATATTTGCACTAAAAATACTGACAAAAATTAAGATAATAAAAACAATACCACTTAAACTAATATTTTTCAAAGAAGGTTGATCTAATAAATTAGTAAACCAAAGAGAGATTTGTGGATTAAAAGTATCATTAGAAAGAGGAAAAGATTTTTGATTATCCGTAGTTTTAATATTCTCAGGAAACCTAATTTGTTCGGGTACTTTAATTTTTCCTTCCTGTCTTAACCTTAATCGTTGCATAATAATGCTATCATAGGCGATCTCAATATTTTCCAATACAACGGAATCATTTTGATATTTCTCTTTTAGATTTTGTTTTGCTATCTGTATTTCTTCAAAAGAAGCATTCTCAGTTACGCCTAATTGCTCATAAGGATTTAACTCACTCATTTTTGACTTATTCCTCCCATAAATAATTATTAATAGTTGCAACTATATTAAAAAATTTTAAGTTTATATCAACTAACCTAACCAATATTATATTGAATTAGCAAATCTGGACTGTTATCAAAAAACCAGAAATTGGGAATACTAAAAAATGGATTAATTTCATTTGTAACAAAACAATATGTCATTGTCTCAAAAATTAATGTTAATTGAGATGAGCCTTAGTGCTTTGCGATGACACAATAATTATTATTGTCATGGCGTAACTACTATAATTATCAAAAGTCACTATCTTTTCTCTCAATCTTTCTCCTCTTGGCTTATTTATAAGCTACATTGGCTTGATTAATGCCTCAAGGGGGTATAAATATTATTGTCTATGAGCTTTATTATTAATAATTATCATTTATTTTGCTTTGTTGATGTAAACTACTGTCTAAATTTATCATGGAATCCATTTCACCTAAAATCCTTGTTGTTGATGATGATATTGCGATCGCAAATTTAATCAGTCGTTTTCTCAAACAGAAAAAATATCTGATAGAATCGGCGAATGACGGTAAAACTGCCAGAGAAATTTTTAGTCATTTTCGCCCAGATTTAGTGATTCTCGACATTAATCTACCAGATACCCTTGGTTATAATTTGTGTGCAGAAATGCAAAATAACAATGATGTATTTATTCTCATGCTTACCAGTCGTACAGATGTAGAAGATAAGAAAAAAGGTTTTTTAATTGGTGCGGATGATTATTTAACTAAGCCTTTCGATTTACAAGAATTGGAATTTAGAGTACAGGCTATTTTGCGCCGAAGAAGATTAGTCAAATCTCAAAACTTTAAGATGATTGAATTAGATGATTTATTCATCAATCCTGAGACGAGAGAAGTTAAATTTAAGGATGAAAAAATTATCTTGACTACCTTAGAATTTGATTTACTCTATTTTTTAGCTCGTAATCCTAATAAAGTTTGGCGTAGAGATGATTTGATTGCTAACGTTTGGAAAAACGAAACTGTAAAGGATAATAGAATTGTGGATATTCATATAGGTCAAATTCGCCGTAAAATACAATCTGATCCTAATGATACTCAATATATTACTACGATTAGGGGTGTAGGTTATAAATTTAATTGTTAGAGTCTGCTGAAAAAGTCTTTTGATGAGGGATAGACTTTCAGGGAATGAATAAGTGTTATGATGTTATAGTCAAAATTTTTGATTTATTTCTTATTAACTTTTTCTTAAACTATGACTAATGTTTGGACGATCGAAGACAGTAATAAACTTTATCAGATTCAAGGTTGGGGTGAACCATATTTTTCCATCAATGAAGAAGGTAATATAGCAGTTTCCACTAGAGGAGATGAGCATAAAATTGATTTATTTGAATTAGTCGAAAGTTTGAAAAAAAGAGATATTCATTTACCTTTATTAATTCGTTTTTCTGATATGCTAGACGATCGATTAAAAAGGTTGCATGACTGTATGAATGAAGCAATCGATCGATATAATTATGAGAATGTTTATAGAGGAGTTTATCCGATAAAATGTAACCAACATAAGCAATTAGTAGAGGCATTAGTCGAATATGGAAAGCCGTATAATTTTGGCTTAGAAGTAGGCTCAAAACCAGAATTAATGATTGCTTTGGCAACGTTAGAAGTGGATAAAAACCAAGAAAGATTATTAATTTGTAATGGTTATAAAGACGAAGAATATTTAGAAACTGCTCTTTTAGCTCAACAATTAGGGCATAATTTAATTATTGTAATTGAACAAATTAGCGAACTATATATTATTTTAAAATTAGCAGAAAAATTTAACCTAAAACCGCAACTAGGAGTGAGGGCAAAACTGCAAACAAAAGGCTCAGGACATTGGGGTAATTCTACGGGAGAAAAAGCCAAATTTGGCTTAACTATTCCCGAAATTGTCACCGTAGTAAATAAGCTCAAATCTGAAGATAAATTAGACTGTTTAAAGCTATTACATTTTCATATTGGTTCACAAATTTCCTCCATTGCAGTCATCAAAGATGCCATTAGAGAAGCTAGTCAAATTTATGTGCAATTGTGCAAAATGGGCGCAGGAATGAAGTATTTAGACGTTGGTGGTGGTTTAGCTGTGGACTATGATGGTTCAAAAACTAATTTTTATGCCTCTAAAAACTATAATATGCAGAATTATGCTAACGATATTGTGGCGGCGGTAAAAGATAGTTGTGATGAAAATAATATTCCTTCTCCTATTTTAGTTAGCGAAAGCGGAAGGGCAATTACTTCCCATCATTCCGTGTTAATTTTTAATGTGGTAAGTAGTAATAATCCCCCCTTAGAATTACCTCAACCTACGGAAGAAAAAGAGCATTTAATTATCCGTAATTTATGGGAAACTTATGAGACAATAGACGAAGCAAATTATCAAGAAATGTACCATGATGCGGTGCAATTTAAAGATGAAGCTATTAGTTTATTTAACTTTGGTTATCTTACCCTGTTCGATCGAGCTAAAGCAGAACAATTATATTGGGGATGTTGTCATAAAATTTATCAAATTACCAAAAATGAGAGTTATGTCAGTGACGATTTAAACGACTTAAATGATTTAATGATTGCCACCTATTATATGAATTTATCGGTTTTTCAATCCGCTCCAGATGCTTGGGCGATCGATCAATTATTCCCGATTTTACCTATTCATAGATTAAACGAAAAGCCAACAGTAAAAGCGGTTTTAGCAGATTTAACCTGTGATAGTGATGGAAAAATTGACAAGTTTATTGACTTATTAGATGTCAAAAATGCTTTAGAATTACACCCTTTAAAACCAGCAGAAAAAAAAGATATTAATAACCCAGAAAATACTGATTTTCAACCCTATTATTTAGGGATGTTTTTAGTGGGTGCTTATCAGGAAATTATGGGCAATTTACATAACTTATTTGGAGATATAAATGTGGTTCATATTCAGAGTAAACAAGACAATTATCAAATCAAATATGTGGTAAAAGGAGATACCGTCACCGATGTCTTAAAATATCTTGAATATTCTGCCGAAGACTTAACCGAAAAAATCAGATGTTTTACAGAAAATGCCCTCTTAGAGAAACAAATTGATTTAGAAAAATCGCAACTTTTAATCAAAAATTATGAGGAAAATTTACGCAGTTATACCTATTTAAGTTAGGTAATAGGTAATAGGTAATAGTTTGAATTATTTTTCAGATTTGATAAATCTAGCCATTTTTTATGGTTAGAAAATCAACGATATTTTTTGTAAAAATTGAGTTAAATTTATTTAACGGTATCTATTAGACGTCAGATTGCTTCTTATTATAGTCAAAGTAGAAGAACCACTTTAATTGTTAGGAAAATAATTTATTTTTGTTTTCATCTTTTCGATCGTGGTAATAGGAATAGTTATAGTAGTAATAATAATTATCACTATCGGAAGTAAAGCAGTTAAGCAGTAAACCAATAATATTAACTTCCGCTTGGATTAAAGATTCTTTAGTACCTGCTAACATGGATGTATTAACTTTTCCTTGACGTATAACCATTAACATTCCATCGCTCATTCGACCTAATATTTGAGCATCGGCGGCTATACTGACAGGAGGGGCATCAATGATAATTAGATCATATTGTTTTTTCATTTCCTCAATAATGTATAGCATTTGAGGAGAACCAATTAAAGCTACGGGGTTAGATTTACTATTTCCAGCGAGTAAAATATCTAAATTATCCATGACGGGAATGAGCAAATCAGATAAAAGAGAGTTATTTTCTTTGTGTAATAAGTCACTTAACCCTAATTCTTGAGGAATATTTTTCCAAATTTTCTTCTGCCCCGGTTTTCTTAAATCCGCTTCAATTAAGAGAACTTTTTTCCCAATTCCTGCGGCGGCTATAGCTGTATTAGCTGCGATGGTGGATTTACCTTCTTTTGCCACACTACTGGAAATCGTAATCACTTTTAAGGGTTTTTCTTCCGTACTCATAAAATTGAGACTCGCACAAACAGCTCGAAAATTTTCACTGATAGGAGAAGAAGGATTATCTTTTACGGGTAAATCACTGGTAATTTTATCGGTTTTACGGCGATAAAAATCGGGTATTTTTCCTAACACGGGTTGAGTAAAATATTCTCGAATCTGCTCAATATTATTGATTCCTTGATCAAGTTGTTCTAATAAATAAGCTACCAATGAACCAGCTAAAATACCCCCTAAAAATCCTTGTATTAAATAGGTGACTCGACGATTAGTAGTGGGATATTTGGGTACTGAGGCAAACTCTGCCGATCGAACATTACCTTGTGTACTATTTAGGGATATTTGTGCATTCTGATAATTCTTAATTAAATTTTGTAATAAATCACTTCTCGCATTTAATTCTCTTTGTAATTGTTCTTGTTCAAATTCTAAATTGGGGAGGGTATCAACTCTTTGTCGATAGTTGTCTATTAGTTGATTTAAAGATTTTAATTTCGCTTCTAAACTAGCAATTTCTCGATCGAGATTAGCGTATTCAGCTAATAAAGCACTTTGATTTGCACCGGGTTGATAAACGTCTTCCACATCAACAGAAGATGGATTTCTCTGAATATCAATATTTTGCAAATATTTTTGTAATTGTTCTTCCAAAACAGATTCTTGTTTTTGCAACGCAATTAATTGGGGATGTTCATTTCCTAAATGGATTTTTTCTTGCTCAATTTTAGTTCTTATTTCTTGAATTTGTTTAATTAGAGAACCCACCACAGGAGATTCGTTAACAAAGGTAGAAATAATAGCCCCTTGGGAGTCCACAGGAAAGATTTTTTGTAAAGCATCTCGACGGGATTTTTGAGAAGCTAATTGAGCCTGTAGTTCAGCTATTTGACTATCTAATCCACTAATAATTCCAATGGTAGAACTGGCTTCGGCTGTAATATCAAGAATGCGATTATCTTGTTTAAATTCTTTAATTTTTTCAGCAGTTTTTTCTAATTCTTTTTGACTTTCAGGAATTTGTCTTTCTAAAAAATTGGCTAAATCTCTCGTTTGAGAAATGTTTTGATCCCGATCTAACTGTACATAATTTCTAATCCAAGCGTTAATGATTTCTGCGGCTTTTTCAGGGTCTTCATCAACAAAAGATAACTCAATTACATCAGTGTTTTGTGGATTTACCACCATTAATCTTGAGGATAAACTTTGAGGTTCTAATTCTAGGGGGAATTCTAAATCTCTCATTACTTTTTTGGTCAAAGAATCAGACTTCATTAAGACTAAATCATTACTTAATTTTGTTTGAGATGTTAAGGCAAAAGGATCAGTAATACTAGGGGTTTTTGTCTCAAAAATAATTGTTCCACTAGCACGATAAAGGGGAACAGTTTTTGAAGATCGATCGTACCCTAAAAAGAAAAATACTACGCCAAAAACTAAAGATGCACTTAACCATCTTTTACGAATAATTTTTAGATAAATTAATAGTTCTTCCATGAAGTTTAAAAGTTAGACAAAAAAATAATAAGAGATAAAGATATTTAATCACCACCTAATCGATCGATTAACACTGCTGTATTAGCTATGATGCCCAATATTTGAGCAAAGGGATTAATGATTGCAAAGGTAGCATCGGAAGCCACCGCTAAGTTCGATCTTTCTACAAATATAATATCATTATTTAATAAAGGTGGGTTATTTTCTTCACTTAAGGGAGAACTAAAATCAACTTTGATCGATCGACGGGTGACAGTACCATCAGGGTTGAGACGGATTAACTGGGCGGTACTTTCGTTGGCACGGCGATTATCGAATCCACCTGCTTGTAAGAGAGCTTGTTGTAAACTGACATTCGGTGGTAATTGTAATAATCCCGATCTTTTTACTTCTCCTGTGACGCTGACATTAATGCTATTGGGAGAAAAACTCGCTATTGCTACTTGACGAACTTCACTGTCTCTAATGGTTTCGATGGTAGGAACAAAAATTCGATCGCCATTTTGTAACAAGGCATCTTCTCTAAATCTACCTGTTTGCAATAATTCCCATAGATTTACCTTGACAATTTGCTCCTCTCCTGAGGGTAATGTTCGTCTAACTTCTATATTACGAATATCCGCTTTTGCTGTTAATCCTCCTGCGGTTTTAATTGCCCTTGTAGCTGTGGGAATACCTGCCAAGCCTTCTTGATTCCGAATCGTAGTGCTAGTCTGAAAACTTAACGTATCGGTTAAATTACCTGCTCTAACATCATCTCCACTTAAAGTGTAAGGACCTGGACGATTGACTTCTCCTACAATACTAATGGTAATAGGAATACTCAAGTTGGCAGAAAAATTTGCCATTGCTATTCTCATTACTTCAATGGGATTAATTTCATCAGCACTAGGAATGATAATTCGATCGCCATCCCGTAACACAATATTTTGAGACAAATCACCATTTTCGAGAAAATCCCAGAAATTCACAGGAATAATATACTCTTGACCTTTATAATTACGAATAACTTGCACCCTACGAGGATCAGCCGAAGCATTAATACCGTTAGCTAATTGTACAGCACTGATCAAATTAGGAAACTTATTTCCCGCCGCATTTCCTCCCTCAAAAGGTACAGTATAAGAACCGGGGGTTCTGATTTCTCCTACAATAGCAACAGTAATAGGGCGAGGTGTAACTAAATTTACACTGACAATAGGATCTCTTAATAATCCTGAATTAACATATTGTTGATAAATGACAGATTCGATTTCTTCTAAAGTTAAACCTGCTACAGAGATACGATTAATCAACGGCAAACTAATAGTACCGTCCACCAAAACAGTATAATTTCCACTGTAATCAGGTACGTTATAAATATCTAACGCAATGACATCTCCAGAATCAAGGGTGTAAGGAAATTGTTGACTAAGGTTAACTTGCCGAGTCGGAAGATTAGAAAAATTATTAGTTTCGTTAGTATTGCTAGGGGATAAGGGTTTTAATGGTTGTCGAGGGTTAACACTCTGTGCTAAGACTAAGGGAGAACTGGTAAATAACAAGATTAGGGTTACGATCGAGTTGTAAATATTATTGATCTTCATATAATTATCAAAAATTTTTTTACATTATAAAAGATTTGTCACTCAGAAGGTAAAATTTGATAGTCTTTATGATTAACAATATTTAAAATCAGTAATCCTAATCACTTTTTCCTAGTCTTCTAATCTCAAGCGTCTCTCCTCATCACTCATACTTTTTCAGCAATCCCTACTTATCCAAGATTTCTCCTGAAAATACTTTGGTAGCAGGTCCAGTCATATATACATGATTATCTTTGTCTGACCACTCAATTTGTAAACAACCGCCGGGTAATTCTACGGTGGTATTTCGATCGAACTTGTTATTAAGCACACCTGCCACTACAGTAGCACAAGCCCCAGTACCACAAGCTAAGGTAATTCCTGCCCCTCTTTCCCAGACTCGCATTTTTACATAATTAGAGCTTACTACTTCAATAAATTCAGTATTAGTTTTTTGGGGGAAAACAGGGTTATGTTCAAATAGAGGACCTATTTTAGACAAATCGATCGAAGCCACATCATCCACAAAGACTAAACAATGAGGATTGCCCATACTAACACAACTCACAAAATATTCTGTTCCGTCCACTACCAATGATTGATTAATCACTTTATCTTCGGTTTGTGCTAGGGTAGTGGGAATTTCTGAGGGTTTTAATTGGGGTTGCCCCATGTCAACTCTAACTTGTCCATTACCTTGAATTGTAGGGCAGATTAATCCTGCTAGGGTGTTGATTTTATAGGTTTTGCCGATGACTTCCTTTCCTTCTAATTCGGTGATAAATTGGGCAAAACAACGAATACCATTACCACACATTTCTGGTTCTGAACCGTCACTGTTGAAAATTCTCATGGTATAATCGGTATCGTCTTGACTTGGCAATACAAAAATGACTCCATCTGCACCTATGCCAAAATGTCGATCGCACCATTTAACGGCTTCTTCTGGTGAAATCAGGGGATCGGGAGATGACAAGTTATCGATTAAAATAAAATCATTCCCCAATCCATGATATTTGGTAAACTTCATAGTAAATCTGAATTAATAATTATAATAAATAATAAATATGACCGTCTTTAATACTGGCTTTCCTAGTGTACGACAAATACAAAACTTGATTAAAAATAAAACTGCTGTGGAAATCGCTTTAGTCACCAGTCAAACTTTACAAGGTGTTATCTTATGGCAAGATCAAAACTGTATTTGTTTATCTAACAATAATAAAGAGAAAATTTTGATTCTTCATCATGCCATTGCCTATATTAAAAGTAGATAAGGTTATCAGGATGAAATATTGATAGGTGAATGATTTTTTCCCTGTCAATGGCTTAAATTTCTTGTTTCATTCTTTCTAAGGTTTGGTGCATTTGTTGAAACATTTGTTCAGGGGTTGTACCAAATTGACTTAATTGGGTTTTTAGTTGTTCGATCGTCATTTTTGCCATAAAGTCTTCTGACAGTTCAAATCTTTTCATGAAAATGCGATACCTTTCCATCATTTCTTCCATTTTATCAATAAAGATTTTTTTGCCTTCTCGATCGAACTTACCAAATTCACTACCTAATTGAGTTAGTGACTGATAATCTTCAAACAACTGTTTGGCTTCTTGTTGCACTACTTCTGAATCAAAAAATCCCATTTTGACCTCTTTTGTAAAATTTTCTTATTATTATATAAAATTACCGTGATTGACGAGGTAGTGAAATTTCTACATTCTTAACTTAATCGGCGAGAAGTTCCACACTTTGTTTTCGAGAAAAAAAATTAAACAAGTGTGGGATGAATTGTCAGTGACGTGGTATAATGACTAGAAAGTGAGACTGGACGTGTACCTCACTAAAAAAAGCCGTAGTGGGAAAGAACGAGTACCACGATGGAAGTTCACTGTTTGACAATTTCCGCTTGAAGCCTACACTTACAATGTATGTGAGCAATTGTATGGAACGTCACGTTTTGAAATTGAACTCAGCTATCATAAAAATTTGAAATAGAACAAAAGTAGAATCATGAAAAGTAATCAAATTTTAAAACTGTGTTTATTGTCAACCCCCATTATATTAACCTCTTTTTTATTTAATTTTTGGCAACCTCAAAAAGTCCAAGCCTCAGAAGTAAAGCCTATTGATATTACTATTGTTAGCCCAAATGGAGATATAACAGAGTATTCAGGTTTAGAAAAAAACGAAGATGGATACTATATGCTTAATTTTACCGATGAAGAAAGCGATGCAGCGATTAAACTTTACGGTTGTGACTGCCCTTCTTCTATTAATAAGTTAAAAAAACTCAGAGGTATGCAAATCGGTGTTTACGGAGAAGCCTTAACCGATGACGTTTATCTTGCTACTTGCCCTCATCAACAGTTTTTAGCTTCTTAGATAATTAACTGCCTCGCAATAAATATTGATACGACAGATAACTTTATTCTGTCATTGCGAGGCGCGTAGCGTTGCGAGGTACAAAGCAATCTGAAGCAATCTCTAAATTTTCGATTATCGTCAAAAGCTCAACTCTATAATTCTTAATTTCCAGTTAAACTGATAACCTGTTGTAAAGTTTTCGTCATGTTATCCATACTGTAATGATTTACACATCTTTCTCTTGCCAAATTTCCTTTACTTTGTGCTTGACTATAATCAGCGAAAATCTCTTGAATTTTTTGGGCAATATCACTAGACGATCGAGCTTCAACTAAATATCCAGTATCCTGTAAAATATTAGGAATTTCTCCTACTTTTGTGGCAATAATCGGTTTTGCCATTGCCATGGCTTCAATTAATTCTAAGGGAAATTTAGCCACGTTGATGATGTTATCCGTTGCTGTCACCATGATAATATCTGCCATTGCGATAACTTGAGGCATTGCGTCAAAGGATTGAGGAGGCACTTGTGCAATCCATCTTCCCCATTTTTCGATTAAACTATTCACATAATCGGTTTGACTGGTATTACCGCCCACTAAAAACAACTTCAAGTCATTTTGATTTAAACTATCTAAAGCGGTAAATATATCTTCTAAACCTTGTTCTGGTTTTGCTGTTCCAGTGAACATTAATATCTTATAATTAGATAGTCCGTAGCTCGTTTTAATAGCTTCTCGATCGAACTTACTCGGATCAAATAAATCAGTATCTTTAACATTAGGTAAATAAGTACCACCATAGCGATATTCTAAAAACTTACTACTAACCGTGATACCATTTACCTTTTCGATCGCTTTTTCTAACCATTTAGTATATAAGGGATATTGTGGTTTTTTCAACTCACTATTAGTCGCTAAAATATCATTAATTAAACTGCCTTGATATTGCCAATCATCACCACCAAATTCAGCCATTTCCCAATCATCAATATCTAAAATAATCGGTTTTTTACTTCGCCAAGCCTTAATTAATGCCATGCCAAAACTGCTTAATTGTGGTTTTATCACATATAAAATATCTCCATCAATTTCTTTAATAAAATCTAAAACAGTAGTAATAAATTTAGGTAAATTAACCCCATGAAAATAGGTAATTGGTAAATTATAGGGCGGTTCGGGATAAATTTTTTCACCGTATAAAAATCCAAAAATATTGACTTGATAACCTAATTTTTGTAATGCTTGAGCGATAATATAACCCCTCGTTGTACCTTTATTTGCTAAGTCGGGAATGATTACAGATATTTTAGTTTGATTAGTCATAATAATTGGATTTAATAGGGAAATAAATAAAAAACTATGTAAAATTATAGGCTATTTATGCTTATTTTTAAGACAATTTATATAAAAATTGTTGCTGATTCTATCAAATTATTTAACAACATTTCTCCGATATTGAGAGAAAGATAACGATCGAACTTTTTTCTTTTTATCACTTTAATTAATTCATCAATGATTTCATCTGATAACAAAATAATTCCGTCTCTTCGACTTTGAGTATGATAAATTATTGGTGGAGGTAGGCAAAAGGCAAATGGCAAAAGTTAATTTTATTTTTTGATTTTTGGGAATAGAAAATGTCAGACATAACTACTGTAGAAGAGCCATAATTCCTTCAGTTTTTGCTTTTTCTAAAGCTAAATCTTGATTAATTTTATCTCGCAATTCTAATGTGACACTTTTCATTGGATTGCTATTTCTCCTTTTTTGAATGAACATCTACTATTCTATTATGATCTTAGAAAATCGATCGAACCTCAAAACCCTTAATCTCGATCACATAATCAATTATTATTGCCATAGTGAAAATCAAATTTTATTTTCCTTCTTCATTTTGGATAATCATATCAGGGGAATAAGTTTTAATAATACGTTGAACACTTAATCATCAGAACATTAAATATAATATTGGAAGAAATAGTAGCTAAAATGCCATCATCAAGTGTGTAAAAAGGTAACGATCGATTTATACTAAAGACTCGATTGAAAAACTAATTAACAAAAGTTAACATTATGGACAAGTTTCAAACGTTTCACACAAATCTTTCTAATCTGAATAATATGCCTCCTGTGGCATTATTAAAAAAAGAAAAACGGAATTTATCATGGAAAGTAGCCACTAATCTCCTGTCTAGTTTTAAATATGCGTGGCAAGGAGTAAAATATGCTTTTGTTACTCAGCGCAACTTTCGTATTCATGTATTAATGACATCAATAGCCTTAAGTTTAGGTTTCTATCTCCATGTTTCCACCGTAGAAATGGCAATTATTTCCTTAACTTGTGCTACCGTTCTAGTGCTAGAATTACTAAACACAGCGATTGAGTCAGTAGTTGATTTAACCGTTAAACAAACCTATCATGAGTTAGCAAAAATCGCTAAAGATTGTGCGGCGGGGGCGGTTTTAATTTCTGCGATGGCATCAGTTTTAGTAGCTGGTTTTATTTTGTTACCTCATGGGATAGACTTAATAATCTCACTTTTAAATTGAGCAGAGGAGAAAACAGATTGATTCTGGTTATAGATAACTACGACAGCTTTACATATAACCTAGTACAATACTTAGGGGAGTTAGGCAATAAATACGCCGTTGCGAATGAAATTAAAGTATATCGCAATGATCAAATTACCATCACAGAAATTATAAATCTTAATCCTGATGGCATTGTAATATCACCGGGACCCGGTAATCCAGATTCCGCAGGAATTTGTTTAGAATTAGTCGAAAAATTAGCACCTGATTATCCCATTTTAGGGGTATGTTTAGGACATCAAACCATCGGGCAAGTATATGGAGGCAAAATAGTAAGCGCCCCCACTCTCATGCACGGCAAAATATCTCCCATTAATCATCAAAATAGTGGTGTCTTTCAAGACATAAAAAATCCCTTCAATGCCACCCGTTACCACAGTTTAGTTGTTGATAAAAATACTATCCCTCCAGTGTTAGAAATTACTGCTTGGACTGATGACGGTATTATTATGGGTATTCGCCACAAAGAGTATCAAGTCGAGGGAGTGCAATTTCATCCTGAAAGTATTTTGACAGATTCAGGGTTAAAGTTATTGGAAAATTTTGTCAAAAATCTATCTTAAATATTAAAAAATTGTAGCTCAACTGCTAAATCTTAACTTAATCTTGAATATAATCTTCTCCTGTTTTTAACGCATACTCTGCACGGACAAATTCTCTCCCTAAATAACAGGCATGATCGAACATACTCAAGGGTATAGGCTCGGTTTTTTCCAAAAGATTAACACAAATTTCCTTAGCGGTTCTTCCCGTAAATGTTTGGGTTGCTTGTCGAGGTTTACTGCCTTTACAGGCGATGACTTCTCCCGTATCTGGATCAACGGCTAAACCCTTGTCATTAATGGCGTTGGTGTAATGATCTGCACAAATTAATCCTTTTTCTCGGTTTAAGTATATAATAAAGTATCCGTGGGGATCTAACTGTATATCTCTTTTTGATAATTCGTTATCGATGTCTGTTAATGATAATGTTTTTGTCATAGGTTATAATTATTCAAATTTTAATATTTTGGTGTTAGAAATTATGTGAGATTGCTTCGTTACCTCGCAATGACAGTATAAGGATTGCTTTATTTTCTTTATTTATTGTCCATTTTTCCTTGCCATTTTGCAACTAATTTTTCTGTTAATGTCTTTATTTCTTTAGTTTTTGGGTTGAGTTTGATGGTGTTAAGCCATTCAGATGATAGATTGCTATAACCGTGATATAAACCTAATAAATATCCTGTTAAAATAGTCGTTTCTTGGATTTTTTGGGAAAAATAAAGACTTCTTTGTAAACAGTTTTCTAAGGCGTAGGGATTACTAAAAAATAGATATAGAGTCTGATAAATTGCTACTGATTCTAAAGCAAAATTATCTTTAAATATAGTCTCTATTACCGTTAATGTTTCTTTATTTGAGAGAGTTCGATCGAGCCTATCTAAACTATTAATTAAAGATGAATCTTGAGTGTTTAGGTGATTAATTATTTGCTTAATTGGCTCATTCAAATTTAATTTTTTACTCAAAATAAGGTTAACTATAATAACTAAAATTTCGAGAGTTGGTTGTTGATTTTGCCATTGCTCAATTATCTCTTTAGTTTCAGCATTTTGATAACTATAGACAATCAAAGGAAAAAGTGAAATAAAACTTATATTTTCCTCAAAATTAGTGAGATTATTAAACTTATTTATATTGTTTAAAAATATTGGTAATTGCTCTAACAGATAGTCACTTTTATTGATTAAATTATCTGCTATTAAAGCTGAAAAAAAACAACCTAAAACTTTGTTTTTAGATAAATAAACCAATCCCATTTTCAATTCTCCATTCTTAATTCTACATTCTCCATTCTTCATTCTCTTATTACTATCTGACTTCAAATTGTCCTCGACAACCTTGATCAACCCAAATACCGTTTCGATCGTAACCCCATGTATTTCCTTCCCAGCATCCAGCGTTACTGAGTTGACGGCGTAACACAACTCTATCATTACGGCGAATATCCACAGGGCAACGAGTATAATTACCTCTTTCCGAGCCACAAGTTATTGTACCATCAGAGGAGGAATTACCAGAACCAGAAGCAATCGCTGCCGCAATGGCACCCACGGCTAACACACCGCCAATAATAGCCGCAGTATCATTTCCCCCCGTATTATTATTGTTGTTATTCCAATTGTTATTGTTATTATTCCAACCTGTGTCTCTCACGGCAAATTCGGCACTACAACCTTGATCAACCCAGATTCCATTTCGATCGTAGCCCCATGTACTTCCTTGACGACAGGAAGCGTTACTAAGTTGACGCACAAATCTGACACCGCCTCTAGTATCCACATTACAGAAATTATAACGACCTCGAAAGGATTCGCAAACAATTCTATTTTGAGCAGCAGCAGGATTGGCTTGAGCAAAAAAACCAACACTAATGGCACTAATTAAAGCTAATGTATGTAAATTTTTCATGATTAATTCTCTTAACTAAGGTTTAACACATTGAGACATTCTGGTTAATTGTTTGTTATGTAATGGTTTTAAATCAATTTGCTTCCAGATAGGATTTCCGTTTTCCTGTAACCATCCTAAATTATTTTGAATTAAAGACGCAACTAGACTTACTTTAGTACAATCATCAGTTTCTACAGTAAACAAGAAAGATTGAATGGCTAAAGTTTCTACTGCTTCGGTTTGCCAAGGATAAGTATTTGCAGGTAAAGTCACGGGAGTATAAAGCATAGAGTAAAATTCATCTTCTGCACTTATATTTAAAGTGACGGGTAAAAGGTGAAAATTGTCTTCGGGTAACACTTGCTCTTGCAATACTTTTGCTGGTGTACCTACTACATAAAAGAAAGCATCAATATTGCCATTGCGCAACTCGTGAATACTTCTTTTTATATCATAAGTAAGTAATTCTTGGGGCTTGATTCCCAGTTGATATAATAAAGTGGAAGCCGTCATACTTGTACCACTGCCTTCATCACCGATAGAAATTCTTTTTCCCTCTAAATCCTCTATGGATTTAATCTCTTTAGTGGCAATGACGTGAATTTGCTCTTTAAAAAGGGGTAACACGTTTCTGATACTTTCTGCTTTGACTCTAATTTGTCCATCATAGTTAGCAAAAGTATTTAAAAAGCCTAATACATCTCCTTGAACTATACCTAATTCGACACTGTCATAATTAAAAACATCGTGTATATTTTGTAATGCTCCTCTCGTTGGTATTACATCTATATCTAAATTATGTTTTTCGCCTAATTTTTCGATGTCTCTACCAATAGCATAGTATTCTCCTACTTCATTACCTGTTACTAAATTAATCTCTTTTGGGGCATTTTGAGCGACACTACGCAAAGGCGTTAACATCAAAAATAGAAGTCCGATCGAACTTCCTATTAACTTCGACAATGGTTTGTTCATAAATTCAATCAAGAAAAAATTTATTCATGTTTAGTTTACCTTATAGATTAGAGATCGATCGAAGTTTTAAAAATTAAAAATGAAGAATTAGGAAAGGCAAGAGGCAAAAGGCAAAGTAGTATTATTTCTCATTATCATTCTTGATAAGGCAGAGAATAGGGTATAAAATAGAGAAAATTTTGCTCAGAAAAAGAATGTTAATTATAGTAATTTTCTCCTTAATTATTTGGATTTATTTAGTATTAGGAAGGGGTAATTTTTGGTTATGTAATCAATATTTAGAGCCTTTATCTTTAGATTCTTTTCCTAATATTACAGTGATTATTCCTGCACGAAATGAAGCAGAAAGTATCTCCTCTTGTCTCAATTCTCTTTTAACACAAGATTATCAAGGCACTTTACATATAATATTAGTGGATGATCAAAGTGAAGATAACACTGTAGAAATAGCAGAAAAAGTAGCTATTAATAGTAATGCAAAAAAACAACTAACAATTATAAAGGGTAAACCATTACCCTCTGGTTGGAGTGGTAAATTGTGGGCAATGTCTCAAGGAATTGCCTGGGCAAAAGAGTATTTTAAAACTGATTATTTTTTATTTACTGATGCCGATATTAAACATTCGGAAAATAATATCAGTAACTTAATGGCAAAAGCTCAAAAAAATAACCTAGATTTAGTGTCTTTAATGGTAAAATTACGTTGTGAAAATTTTTGGGAAAAACTCCTAATTCCAGCCTTTATTTTTTTCTTTCAAAAATTATATCCTTTCCCTCTTGTTAACAATTCTCAGCAAAAAATTGCCGCCGCCGCCGGAGGTTGTATTTTGATTCGGGAGTCTGCTTTAAATCGTATTGGTGGTATTGAAGCATTAAAGGAGGCTTTGATTGATGATTGCACTCTCGCACGATTAGTTAAAGAAACTTTACCTCCAAATCATGGTATTTGGTTAGGCTTAACTCAGGATACCATTAGTTTACGCACTTACGATCGTCTAAGTCCTATTTGGAATATGGTGGCGCGCACAGCTTTTACACAATTAAATTATTCTCTTTGGTTGTTAATAGGAACTGTTATCGGTATGATCATTACTTATCTTATCGCTCCTGTAGCCCTATGCTGGGGATTAATTACTCTGAATCTAGGATTAATCATCTTGGCAATAGTAATTCTGTTGTTGATGACGTTGACTTATTACCCTACGATCAAACTTTATCAATTACCTTTTTTCTATAGTTTTTTATTACCTTTTATCGCTTTATTATATAATTTGATGACGATCGATTCTGCATTAAGACACCTTAAGGGTAAAGGTGGACAATGGAAAGGTAGAGTATATCAAGGTTAAATAATCTTGTGATGAAGCTAGGAAAATAGGGATTATTGTTCATTTTTTTCCATCTTTTTGCGAGAAAAGAATAAAGCTGTACCTACAAAACCCCATACTCCAGTAGTTGCCATCATCAATTTTTGTGCCATTGTCAAGGAAGCATTAATAGAAGGTGTCGAGGTCGATCGAGATGTTATGATTTCCTGAGATTGTGGATTATCCGTCTGGGTAACAGGAGATTCGATGGGGATATTAATAACATTACCATGTCCTGCGGTTCTCACTTTAACAGTCCAATTACCTTCTTGAGAAACATCAGGGGAAAACATAAATTTTCCTTTCTCATTGGTAGAGGCAGTTAACCAAGCCTCTGTCGGGTTATCGGGAGAATAGATGACGACTTGAGCGTTTTTCATCGGTGTGCCATTATCAAATTTAGCCTCAATTTCGATCGATTCCTTCGTATGATAATTAATTACAGTACCATGGGCGAATACCTTATCTATTGGCAGTATCAACATAACCAATAAACTAATACTATACCTAATCCAATAATAATTTGAGTTGGTTAAAAATGTTTGTTGCCTTTTGCCTGTTGCTTTTTGCCTAACACCATCCATCTTTTTTACTCCTTTAGTCAGTGTTTCATATATCATCTCTAAATTTTCTCCCAAAATTTTCGATCGTCGCACAGCAGTTTTCAATGAACAAACTAATTCCATTTAGTGCTTATTTTATGGTCAAACATAACCTATTTTTTTTCAATGCCTCTCAGGGGTATAACCTAACTTTCTTTGGGGATAAAATTGTTAACTGATTTTTTCGCCACTTAAAATGAAAACAGGTGCAATAGCGGCAAAAACTTGGCTTAATCCTCTCGTTTCTAGACGGTTAATGGAAGATTGTACGACTTCAATATTACAAGCCCGTAATTGTGCAAACCCTTCGGAAATTTGATACAAATTTTCTAAATTATTTGCCATAGCGACTACTTTGCCTTGGGGGGGTAAATAATCCCATACTTTTAATAAAATATTCTTGACGGATTTGCCACCGCCAATATAAACTCGATCGGGTTTAGGGGTTAAATCGGCAAAACAATCGGGAGCATTTCCTTCAATTACTTCCACATTTGTTACTTGAAAAACCTTACAATTTTTTCTAATTAAGTTTGCCACATCGGGGTCTCTTTCTATAGCTATCACTTTTGTTTGAGGACATAATAAAGCTATTTCGATCGAAATCGTACCAGTTCCAGCACCTATATCCCAAATAACAGATTTTTCTTCTAACTTTAATGCCGATAAAATTAATAATCTAACTTCTTTTTTTGTTAAAGGAATACCATCTAATCGTTCAAAAAGTTCATCGGGAATACCGGGTGTTTTATAATGCCAAATCATAAATATTAACTAATGATAACTAAATAATTAGAAACGTTGATTTTTATTTTTTACTCCAAAGTCGAGTAATTAAAATTAAACAAATCAAAAAATAAGTAGTGGTCAGAATGCCATTAAAATAAAGTAATCGAATGGATAGAATATCAGAAGTAAGACTTCCACCTAACCATAAAGTACTATAACTTATTAACCATGCCAAGCCTAAATTTACAGAGATTTTACCAGTTTTCTTCTGTTCTGAATTAAGATTATAAGCAAAAAGTTTTAAATTAATTAATGCCCAAATAGGTCCAAATATAGGCATTAAATACAATGATAATTGAAATTTATCTAAATTTTGTTCCCTATTTTTAGCCATAGCTTTGATTAATAGATTACCCTAAAATTTTTAGTTTATCAGTAATCTTATTGAAAAATACATTTTGTTATTGATTCTTATTATTCTTAATTATCTAACAAAAATTATTCTTACTCCTTACTCCTTAATCCTTAATCCTTAATCCTTACTCCTTACTCCTTACTCCTTACTCCTTACTCCTTACTCCTTACTCCTTACTCCTTACTCCTTACTCCTTACTCCTTACTCCTTACTCCTTACTCCTTACTCCTTACTCCTTACTCCTTACTCCTTACTCCTTACTGCCTACTCCTTACTCCTTACTCCTTACTCCTTACTCTTTTCCCTCTCTAATCCACTATCAACTATAATCAGGATTAGTCTTTGTTTAATGTATCATTGTAAGTTGAATGCGCCTTTTTAAACTCTCAATCATGGATTTTTATTTGATAAGAGAATTATTAATACCCTTTGGTTTTGGGGTAGCGCTTTTTTCTGCTTTGGGGGTTGCAGTGGCAACTTTGTCAGATTTAAGTTACAAAATAGTTAATTCTAACTTATCAGTAATTTCTGCCATTGAAATATTTTTTCTAAAAATTCCCGAATATATCGCCTATGCCTTACCTATATCGCTTTTATTAAGCACTTTAATTACCTATAGTCGTTTGAGTAGTGATAATGAATTAATTGCCCTTAGAAGTACGGGAATTAGTCTTTTTCGTTTAATTCTACCAGCTTTAATATTTAGTGTATTTATTACGGGTTTAACTTTTATTTTTAATGAGCTAATCGTTCCAAATTCTAACTATAAAGTTACCACAATTTTAGTAGATCAACTTAACGAACAAAGGAGATTTTTATTAAGACAAGATATTTTTTATCCTGAATATATCAACGTTAAACAAGACAATGGAAAAGAAATAAAAGAACTAAAAACCCTGTTTTATGCAGAAGCCTTTGATGGCGAAACTATGAAGTCTGTAACGATTTTAGACACCGAAAAAAAGCAATTAAATAAAGTTATAGTCTCGGAAAGAGGACAATGGAATAATAAGTCTCAAGTGTGGGATTTATTCAATGGAGTAATTTATAATATTAAAGAACAACCGTTAAGAGGAGAAGAATATTTTTTCACAGAAACTCAAATTCCTTTATCAAAAACTCCTTTAGAATTAGCCTCAAAAAGTAGAGATCCTTATGAGATGAATATTGTACAATCTCAAGAATATATTAAGTTATTACGCCTATTAGGGGATGAAAAAACGGTGTTAATGTTTCAAGTACGCACTGCTCAAAAAATCTCTTTTCCTTTTGTGTGTATTATTTTTGCCTTAGTGGGAAGTTCTTTGGGGAGTCGTCCGAATAGTGCGAGTAAGGCAATGGGTTTTGGATTATGTGTTTCGATCGTATTTGGTTATTATTTTATTGGTTTTATGATCGGTAGTCTAGGCTTAATTGGTGTACTTTCTCCCTTCATGGCGGCATGGATACCGAATATTTTAGGCTTTCTCATCGGATTTTATTTACTATTTAAACCTAACTTTGCTTAATAACAGGCAAGATGCCTGTTCCACAGTGGTAAAATCATAATTAAGATCGGATTCTATTTGATTTTAAGCCACTCCATAACCAGAAAACTGACGCATAAAAGGGGAATGTAAACCTAAAATAATATCTTCTTTTTTAATACCCATAGCAATTAATTTTTCGCCTAAATCAACATCGGTAAAATTACGCTGTAACCAGATTTTACCATCCTTAATATCAATATGAATAAAAGGGGCATAAACGTATTTATTATTTTGCCAACCAACCTCCAACCAAAGATAATGATCTCTTTGTCTATCTAAAATTAACTCTGATTCTACACTATTATTTTTACCAGAATTACTATAATCATGAAATTCTTGAAGTAATTTTTCGACTATTTCTCGATAAAAATCTAATTCAGCCATTTGACAATTACCTCCTTTTGGGGATCATAAATAATTAGGGGTTGCTGAAAAAGTCTTTTGATGAAGATAGGGAAGAGGGAAGAGGGAAAAGGGAAGAGTGAATAAATGACAAAAATCAAGGTTTTGAGGCTTTGTATCAACATATAATTACAAAGTTGTTTTAAATAAAATTCCGTAAAAAATGCTCATTTTTTGAGTAAAAATTGCTAAAACTGCACACTTTTTTAGTAATGTAGTTTGTCTAAATCCTTGATTTTAATAGACTTCTGATTTATTCAGCAAACCCTATTTATGAAGAAGTAGTTTTTTCATCCATACCAACGGCTTGGGATAAATGACTCAATCCATTCTCAGCTAATTTGTGAGTTAAACCTTCCAAAATTTCTTTCACCACCCAAGGACCTTCATAAATCCAACCACTATAAAATTGTAATAAACTCGCCCCCGCCGTGATTTTTTCCCATGCGGATTCTGTATCGCAAATACCTCCCACTCCAATAATGGGCAATTTTCCTCCAGTCTCTCTATATATAAACCGAATTACCTCCGTCGATCGAACCCTTAAAGGTTTTCCACTGATACCTCCAGCCTCCTCCGTAATGGGTTTGCCCGTAGCAGGTAAAATCTGAGTTTTTAAACCATCCCGTTTAATAGTGGTATTCGTAGCAACTATACCCGATAAATTATATTGCATAGATACCTTTAGAATTGACCTTATATCATCCCATGCCAAATCAGGGGCAATTTTGACAAAAATCGGTTTTTCCCCGTTATTTTGTGCCTGTAAACCCTCTAGGATTAACTCTAATTGCTCTCCCCCCTGAAGCGATCGAAGCCCCGGAGTATTAGGAGAGCTAACATTCACCACAAAATAATCAGCATAAGGACGCAATAATTTAAAACTACCCACATAATCTTCTGTAGCTTGTTCTAAATTAGTAACTTTAGATTTACATAAATTAATCCCAATAGGAATAGAGCGAGGATGCTTTTCCCATGCCTGTTTTAACCTAAGTGCGATCGTATTAGCACCGTCATTATTAGCTCCCATACGATTAAGGATAGCCTTATCCGCAGGTAAACGAAACATACGAGGAGAAGGATTACCCTCTTGAGGATAAAGAGTCACAGCCCCTAATTCCGCAAAACTGAAGCCAAAACTTGACCAAATTCCGGGGGCTTGAGCGTTTTTATCAAAACCGGGGGCTAAACCTAAAGGATGAGAAAAGTTTAAATTCCAGAGGGATTGAGATAAAGAAGGATGAGTATAACAGAAAGATTTTTCTATTTCTTGAATCGTCCATTTTCCGATAATATTATCTCTTTGAAAAGTTAACTGTTGTAACAAATTTAATGATTGCTTATGGGCTAACTCTGGATTGGCTTTCAGGGAAGCAAAAAAGGCAGGGTATAAAGGTTTAAGAAGATTTAACATTTGTAAAGAATCGTTAAATATATAACTATATCTTAGTAATTTTAATTGATTTATTTTTTAATATAACTTAAATCAGAGAGGGAAACGAAAATTTTTTTTTGCTAAGAATTAATCAACAACATAATTCCATTTTGAATATCTTTTAAGATAGGTTTTTGTTGATCCCCATTGTATATTTCTATACATTTTTCGGACAATTTTAAAAAACTTAGTTTAATTTTTTCTAAATTCAATTAAATGTTTAGTTCTGTTAAGCAATAGTTAAGACAATATAAAATTTAAAACTATAAAAAAAAGGCTGTTTTCCTTAATAGTCAAGGGTTTTAGGCTAAAAAGCCTTGATCCCCGATGGTTAATAATAGAAAAAGATAAAAAACTGTTAGATAAATTTTATAGTAAGAAAATGAAACCCGATAATTGTTGTAATTCAGCTTGTCGTCATTGTAGATTTTATAACCCTGAAGGGCGACGAGGGGGAATGTGTTCCCAATTAGGAGTATTAGTTCAAGCAGAATGGAAATCTTGTAATTTTGCAACTCCTGCATTTGAGACAGAATGGCAAACCCTTCCCGAAATTGTTTTACTAGAAAAATCTTTTTCTTTGGGATGTGCTACCCCTAAAACTAATTTAGAAGTAGAAGCGGTTGCTATGGCACACCACGAAAGCCAAGTATTGTCTGAAGTTGTTGTTTCCCAATCTGTTAAATAATATAAAAAAACTTACTAGATCAAAAATTATATATTAATTTTAGTTATTATATGGTGGCTGTTTTTTCGGTTTATCGATTATTGATTTAATCGTTCATTTTCTTAACTCCGCTAAATAACATAAATAAACCGCCCAATATAATAGCTAAAGCCAGTATTCCCAAAACTAAATCCAATTTATCCGTTTCCATTTTTTTATTTTGTTTTTTTGTTATTGTTCACTTCAAATTAATAACTTATCCACCTGTCTTTCTGTCTTCCTGTCCAAAAAATTAGGGTAGCCAAGGATATTGACGGAAATTGGGCGATCGTTTTTCCAAAAAAGCCTGTTTCCCTTCTGTACCTTCTTCCGTGAGATAATATAATAAGGTAGCATTTCCTGCCAATTCTTGCAATCCTGCTTGACCATCACAATCAGCATTGAAAGCAGACTTTAGGCAACGGATAGCCGTAGGACTTTTTTCGAGGATTTCCTGCGCCCATTTGATACCTTCATCTTCTAACTGTTCGATCGAAACTACCGTATTAACCAAGCCCATATCTAAGGCTTCTTGAGCGTTATATTGACGACACAAAAACCAAATTTCCCTAGCCTTTTTTTGCCCCACAATTCGAGCTAAATAACTCGCTCCAAAACCACCGTCAAAACTACCGACTTTTGGACCTGTTTGTCCAAAAATTGCATTATCGGCGGCGATCGAAAGATCACAAATTAAGTGTAAGACATGACCACCACCGATGGCATATCCTGCCACTAAAGCAATAACAACTTTAGGTATAGTGCGAATGAGTCGTTGTAAATCCAAAACATTTAAACGGGGTACACCATCATTACCAATATATCCTGCTTTTCCCCGTACACTTTGATCCCCTCCCGAACAAAAAGCATATTTTCCGTCCGTATGAGGACCAGCACCTGTAAGCAAAATCACTCCGATACTTTGATCTTCCCTTGCATCACAGAAAGCAGAGTAAAGTTCAAATACAGTTTGAGGTCGAAAGGCATTACGTTTATGGGGACGATTGATGACTATTTTGGCGATGCCATCGTACTTAAAATATAAAATGTCTTCATATTCTCCAACGGTTTCCCAATTTACACTCATGAAAGGTTTATCTAAATTTTTTTTGATCACAGACTCTCATTATACTTGCTTAACCACCATTAGATATAGTTTCTTACAATGATTCTCTTAAATATCATAACTACTGTAGAAGAGCCAAAAATTATCATCTATCTTCAAAGGAAATTGTGAACATTAACACATCATTAGAGCAAATCAGCATTACTGATTGCCAATTGTTAAGAGTTCTGGTATGTTAACTGAAGAAAATTAATCATGACAGAGAAGGCAACAAAACAATGACTTACCAAAGGGTTTTACTGAAATTAAGCGGTGAAGCATTAATGGGAGATTTAGGCTATGGCATCGATCCCAAAGTAGTTGCCGATATTGCCGAGGATATTGCTGAAGTAGTAAAACTGAACGTTCAACTAGCTATCGTGGTGGGCGGTGGTAACATCTTTCGAGGAGTTAAGGCTTCCGCCGATGGTATGGATCGTGCTACGGCTGATTATGTCGGTATGATCGCAACGGTTATGAATGCCATGACTTTGCAGGATGCCTTAGAAAGAAGAAATATTCCCACTAGAGTACAAACTGCCATCGCCATGCAGGAAGTAGCCGAACCCTATATTCGTCGTAAAGCAATACGTCATCTGGAATTGGGGAGAGTGGTAATATTTGGGGCTGGTTCTGGTAATCCATTTTTTACTACGGATACCACGGCGGCTTTACGCGCGGCGGAAATTGATGCCCAAGTTATTTTTAAAGCGACTAAAGTTGATGGTGTTTACGATTGTGATCCCATGAAAAACCCTAATGCTAAACGTTATGAAACTTTAAATTATAATCATGTTTTAACGGAAGATTTACGGGTTATGGATGGTACTGCCATCGCTTTGTGTAAAGAAAATAATATCCCCATTGTTGTATTTAACCTTTTCGATCGTGGTAATATTATTCGTGCCGTCAAAGGAGAAAAAGTAGGAACTATTGTAGGAGGTTTTTGTGAAGTTAACTGACGAAATTCAAGGCTATATGCAAAAAAGTGTTGAAAAAACACAACAAGATTTTAATACTATTCGTACGGGGAGAGCGAATGCTAGTTTATTAGATAAAGTTATGGTGGAATATTATGGAGCAGAAACTCCCTTAAAAGCCTTAGCTAATATTAGCACCCCCGATTCTACCACTATATTGGTTCAACCCTTTGACAAAGGCAGTATGAATCAATTACAAAAGGCAATTTCTATGTCTGATTTAGGATTAACCCCTAATAATGATGGGCAAGTAATTCGTTTGAATATTCCTCCTTTAACTACTGAGCGCCGTCAAGAATTTGTTAAACTTGCAGGTAAGTATGCAGAAGAAGGAAAAGTCGCTATTCGCAATGTGCGCCGAGATGCGATCGATAAAGTGCGCAAACAGGAGAAAAACAGCGAAATATCGGAAGATGAGGCAAGAGATTTACAAGATCAAATCCAAAAAATTACCGATAAATTTACTGCCAAAATTGATGAAATTTTAGCGGTTAAAGAGAAGGAATTAACCAGTATTTAAGCTATAAATAATAACGCTTATATCTATTATTATTAAAAACCCTAATTTTTTTGGTAAAAATTAACTCACTTTAGTAGAGTTTAGCTATGAGCAATGAAATTTATTTCTTTGCGGGGTAATTGTTGTAATCAATAAACCGCCTTGTAATAAATTGACAAGGTTAATAGCAAAAGTCTGCTAAAGCGACTAACAAAAATTTCGGTTTTAGATAAAGGAGAAGCTATAAATTATGTTTATAATAGTTAATTATCGAGAAAAATTTATGGAAAGAAAAAAATTAGTTGCGGTGATTACTGGTATTATTTCAGTTTTATTGGGGGTTGTTTATTTGATTTTAGTACAGTTATTAGATTCAAGAGGGGCGATGATTCCAGCACCTATTACAGATTTATCAACTTTATTTATCTCACAAATTATTAGTTAAAAATTTATATTTTTTTGATTAATTAAATGATTCATTTAAGGTGATATTGTAAAATCGATCGAGCAATATTAAAAGATTGTATTTTTGATTGTTACAATGTGGGCAATGCCCACCCTACGTTATTTTATTATTTGAGTGTTAAATGAAAATTGTCCGCTTAATGCACGGTAAATTACATCGAGTTAAAGTCACTTCGGCGAATGTTGACTATATTGGTAGTATTTCGATCGATCCCGACTTAATGGAAAAAGTGGGGATTTTGCCCTTAGAAGAAGTGGATATAGTCAACTTAAACAATGCGCAAAGATGGTCAACCTATGTTATACCGGGGGTTAGGGGGAGTAAAGAAATTTGTCCTAATGGTGGAGCGGCTTTATTGTGCAAAACTGGTGATATTCTGATTATCTATGCCTATGAACAACTCGATCGAAATGATATTATGATAAACGGTCATAAAGCCAAGGTTTTAGTAGCAGATGAAAATAATAATATTGCCGACTTTTTTGAACAAACCCTCACCTATGACAACGGAGAAATTAAATTTCAAGAAAGAATCATAGAGAGTGGTGGACAGGTGGACAGGTAGAAGAGAGAGAGGGAAGACATAATTATAGTTTTTTGGTGGGGTTGGGCTTAATATATTAAGCCCCTACATTACTCATTACTCATTACTCATTACTCATTCTAAATGACTTTAAAAGCCCTAATATTTGATGTGGACGGTACGATCGCGCAAACCGAAAGAGACGGACACCGAGTCGCCTTTAACCTTGCCTTTGAATCCGCAGGGTTGCCTTGGCGATGGGATGTAGAAACCTACGGTAAGTTATTAGAAATTGGTGGCGGAAAAGAACGCCTAAAACACTATATAACCCACTATAAAGCCGATTTACCTCAAAAACAACCTTTAGACAACTTTATTCGTCATTTACATAGTGAAAAGAGTCGCTATTACGCTGAATTGTTGGCTAGTGACGCTATTCCTTTAAGGATTGGGATAAAAAGATTAATTACATCTGCTCGTCAACAAGGGATCAAATTGGCGATCGCATCCACTGCATCCGTAGAAAATGTGAGGGTATTATTAGACACCAGTTTAGGGGAAGAAATGGCTTCATGGTTTGAAGTTATTTGCGCAGGAGATATGGTAGAAAAGAAAAAACCAGCCCCCGATATTTATTTATTAGCGTTAAAAAAACTTGGTTTTTCTAGTAAGGAATGTTTAGTTATAGAAGACACAAATCAAGGACTCACTGCCAGTTATGAAGCAGGTTTAAAGACTGTTATCACCATCAATGATTATAGTAAAAATCAAGATTTCGATCGAGCCGTATTAGTATTAAATCATTTAGGAGAGCCAGATTTACCCTTTGAGGTAATTAAGGGTAATAGTTATGATAAATCCTATTTTGACATAGAACTAGCCCAAAAAATAGTCAATTAAAGAAAGCCCCCTTTATTTAAGGGGGGGATAATATTCTCAATAACTGTAATGAAATTGTTGATATGCCTTGCAATTACAGTTAAACAGTAAGAATAAAATCTTGCGCTCTGGGTAATACACCATTAGTCAACATGGCTAATTGTTGATATTGAGTACCGTCATTATAATAAATTATCGGCGGTTGCTCTAAAGGATTTGGGGAATCGGGATTAGTGCCAACTCCATTGTTATAGACAATCACTATTTCTTCTGTGACACCTGCAAAAAGAGTGACATCATTGGCTTCACCATTTCTGGGCAACCAAAGAAAATCATTAGCGTCTAATTGACGAAATTGAGTTGCTGTACCAAAAGTTGCTCTGGCTAAGGGATGAGTCGAGTTACTCGGATTAGTTAAATTAATACTATTATTGATAATACTGGAGTCTAAGACTATTTTATCTAATCCATTAGTAAAATCTGTAATGGTATTTAAAGAGTCATGACTGTTATCAAAAACAAACCAGTCAACCCCTCCTCCTCCTGTTAAGGTATTACTACCACTTTTCCCCAAAAGCATATCAAAACCTGAACCACCCACGATCGTATCATTGCCACTACCGCCATGGAGATAGTTATTGCCACTGCCACCATAGATTAAATCATCACCACCACCACCATAGATGGTATCATTGCCAGTACCACCATAAATAGTATCATTGCCATCCAGAGCGGTTTCTACTCTATCATCTCCATAAATGACATTATTACCGCCCCCTGCATAAATAATATCATCACCTCGGAGTCCAAAAATCTGGTCTGAAAATCTTGTGCCTTGCAAAATATCATTTCTGATTGTACCTCTTATTAAAGCCATGATATTGCCTCCTTTTATGTTCAGTGTTTTTTGTCTCTAATATTAATTATAGTCGAGCAATGACGCAATATATCTGTGCTATTCAAGTCCCCCTCCTGCACGAATAATCGAAACCTGTTCTGATAAAGTAACTGCGACACTTAAAGCATAACCTGCCGCCGCATCGAAATTCCAACCCGGTTCGGCACTAACTTGCCCCGGATCGATCACAAGTTCATCGATCCTACTCTGGTTAACATCATTGGTATCAATATTAATACTAGGGTCGATGACTAAACAGGCAGAAGAGTTACAATACCCCACCCCGAAAGGATCGGCTGTGGAACTACCTTCAAAATAAAGGCTATTAGATAAACTCATTTCTGCATTCACCGACTGAGTAGCACCGTTCGGGAGTACGATCGTGGCACTTCCTGAAGCCCTAGCAGTGGGGCGATTAGCAGGGGTTAAACCATTAGCACCAGCACCAGCACGAATAATCGACACTAAATCAGATAATTGAGTTATATCTCCAGCATTTTCATAAATTTTAAAAGCGGCGGTAGCGTTCAAATCTTTTTCTGGAATAAATCCTGTTAAGGGTAAAGTTGGATCTCCCGGTTTTACCTCTCCCGGATTAATAGTTAACAACGTGACATTTACAAAATCTTCTCCTCCTACATCCAAAAGTGCATATTCAGGAATAATACTCATACAACCTAATCCCCCTGCCTGTACACAATTGAAGGGTAAAATCACATTCGGTTCATTGGGATCAGCCGTTGCAAAATATAAACCGGCAGGAAGAGCGATTTCTCCACTGACCGAGATAGTCGTACCATCAGTATTTTGAACGGTAATAGCGCCCATCGCTCTGGCTTGAAGTTGAGGAGAAGCTACCCCATTCGCATCACTTACGGCTCGAATAATGGAGACTATATTAGATAAATTCGTTTGTCCATTCAAAACGGAAGCGGCGGTAGTGGCAAGATCAAAGGGTTCATTTGCTAAACCCACAGGACCTGGATCGATTCTTAATTCTTGTATCATAATTCTTTCAATGAAGGTGTTAGGATCAGTGAAATTATCAACAAAAGGTTTTACCATCAGACAACCTGAAACGCTATCACAACCTCCAGTATTTTCATTATCATTAAAACCGAGAAATAAAAGTCCCATCGGTAAAGAAATTTCTGCACTAGCAGTTTGAATTAATCCATCAGGGCTTAATAACATGGTGGAGCCTGTAGCCACAGCTTGTTGGGTACTGGGATTACGGAGGAAATTAGAATTAGCTCTAATGATAGAGACTATCTCGGAAATATTACTAGCATTACTTAACAGTTCGGCAGCCTGTTGATTAAGGGTAATGGGAGTCGGGCTAACAGGATTAATTCCTCCTGGATTAAGTAATAAAACAAAAGTAGGTTCTCCGTTTATATTTGAATTGGATGGACCAGGAGCAATGGTACTCGGAGGTGTAGGGAATGGCAATAAATCAGCTCGTATAGGTTGTACAGAAAGACCATTAAAAGAACCTGTGGGGATAGATACACTACCAGAAATAGTTTGGATAAAATAATCGCCAGAAATAGGATCGGGGATGAAGTGAACGGAAGCACCTGAGACTTGAGCTTGTGCCATGACTGGTTTTTGAGCAAGGGGTATGATACTCAAGGTTGCTAAAACTGACATAATGACTGATGTTAACTTAATCTGTTCCATGGGCTTTTTTTATCCAATTTTTGGTGTTGATTGCTTGGTTTACGAATTATTTATTCTATTTTAATCTAGTCGGGAAAGTTTGATAGTTTCTTTTTTATCTTTATGGATCGATCAAGCATTACAGAGTTAAACGACAAACTTTTTATTCCTTAGTTAAACACATCAGGAATTACTTTTTTTATGATGTTGAATGAACCATTTATATCCCCTTGATTAATAGGACAAAACAATTTTTAAATTTGTATTTTTCCGTCGGGCATTGTCGCACCTTCTAAAATAACTTCCGATAAATCTACTCCTGATAAATCAGCATCTCGTAAACTTGCTCCCGTAAGATTCGCATTTTTTAAAATAGCCCCTTGTAAGTTCGCACCCCATAAATAAGCCCCTTGCAAGTTAGCTCCTGTTAAATCTGCTCCTGTCAAGTTTGCCATATTAAGATTTGCAAAACTTAAATCTGCCGCCCTTAAATCTGTTTCAGTTAAGTCGCTTTTCATTAAGTTGGCTTTGACAATATGAGCTCCTCGCATTTGCCCTTGATGGAGTTTGACGTTGTTTAAGTTTGCTTTATCTAAAACACTGCGACGCAAAACCGCATGATCTAAATTACTTCCTGCAAAATTAGTGTCATAAAGTTTAGCACCACTCATTTTGGCTTCTGTTAAGTCCATGGCACTGAAGTTTAATCCGTGCAAGTCTAAACCGTTGAGAAATGCACCTTTTAGTTTTATTCCGTATAAACTAGCACCTTTTAAATTAGCACCGCTTAATCGAGCATGGTTTAAATTTGTCCAGTTTAAATTTGCCCCTTGTAAATTAGCACCTCTTAAGTTGATACCGTCTAAGTTTGCACCACAAAGATTAACTTTTGGTAAATTTGCCATGTAGAGATTTACCCATGTTAAAACTGCACCACTCAGTGTAGCTCCTTGTAAATCAACTTTGTGTAACTGAGCGCCATGTAAATCGGCTTTGGTTAAATCAGCTTCAATTAACAATGCTTCTTTTAACTTTACAAAACTTAAATTTGCTCCGTATAAAAAAGCTCCTCTTAAATCGGTTTCGAGGAGAAAACAACGCTCTAAATCTGACCATGCTAAATGAGCTTCTACTAATTTCGATCGAGATAAATTTGAATAACTTAATTTCATTCCACTTAAATTACTTTTACTGAGATTTATTTCTCGAAAATCTCGATCGCCGTCTTTATAGCGTTTTAATACATCGTTGATCAGCATGAGTTTTCTCCTTACAATAATCTTTAAACTTCTACAAATATTGTCGATATTCAGTTAATCACTAAATACAAAAAATAGAAGTCTTTGTTTATATTATATATTAGTTAATCTCACAATTTTTAATCATCAAGAAATTAATAATAAAATTATTTAAACTTTATCTTTATTAATAAAAATATATGTTTTTTGTTTCTGTTACAAAACCCCTATTAATACTAAAAATACACCAAAAATAAACTCACATTCTGCATTATTACGTTAAAATCATTCCTAATTCCTAATTCTCTATGGTTGTAATTCTTGTAAAATAGTAAAAGAAACATGATTGATTGCCAGTTGTCCGATCGAGGCTTTTTCTTTATTAACGGGTAATCCTTCACTGATGAGAGTTTCAAAGGGTACATCTTTTGCCATTTCTACATGATACCACGACAAGCCCATAAAAAAGCGCGTAGGATAAGGTCCACCATCATCTAAATCATCGGGATTCGATTCCATCGGCAACCAACCAATGGTAGGAATATAAAACTCCATCCACACATGGTTAAAGTCTGGCACTAAAGGCACTCCAAAATGCAAAACTTTCATAGGACATTTATACCGTCCAACGGTACGACAGGCAATGCCATTTAAACGAGATAATGCTAATAATAAACCTAAATACTCACCACAAGAGCCAGTGCCACGTTTTAAGACAATATCAGGGGTGTCGATATGGGGTTTAATGCCATAGGTGAGATGATCATAAACATAGTTACGAATATTATACATTTTGCGTAAAATGTTGGTTTCTGAGCCTCTGGCTTCTTCTGCACCCCTTAAGATAATATCCGTACTCATAGACAAATCATCGTCATCGATTAAGTATTTACCTTCAAACTCTGGGGGTAAGGGAGGTAAACTTTCACAATCCTTCGGCTTAATTTGATATTTGATACTCCAAACTTCTAACACCGCACGCCAACCAAAGACAAAGCGCTCATCGGAAGTAAATTTAGGGAATTTAAACAGGGCGACTTTTTGTCCGTTATAATCTTCTTCAATGTAGGGTAAACCAACGGCTTCTACGCTTTTGATTTTTTGACGATGACTTTCGGTAGGTAAGGCTATACGCCATTCTAAATCTTTAAATTCGATCGAATCAAGGGGGGAGATTTCTTCTAAATAGGTAACTTCTAAGAGGAAACCATTGGACAAAGTTTGTTTATTGTCCTCATCGTATTTAAAATAAAGAGGATGAATGAAAGTGCGATCTCGATAGAGTAATTCGTGATTAGGTTCAGCGTTAGGATTATCTCTAATATAAGGCTCTTGGTCACTATAGGCAATATATAAAATGTCTCTATCTTCGGTGTCGTCGTGATAAAAACTCAAAGCTGTAGGATATTCAAAGGGAGTCAACATATTATATTTGAGTTTTCCTGTGACTTTATCCAAACAATATACAGTTTGCTCTAAGTTGTCACAAAGCCAGATTTCTTCGTCTTTAATGGTGATGTTTTCGTAGCCGATACCGGGGGCGTAAAACTTAGTAATGGCTTCTCCTGCGGTGGAATAAACGAGGATATGCCCTGTTTTTTGGGTAGTGATGTAAAGAGTATTTTCCCATATCGCTATACCGTTAGCACTATAGGATACAGAAAAAGAATATTGAGGCGGTGTTACTATTTTAAGCTCTCCTTGCTCCCATTCGATCGAACAGACATAAATTTCTTCTCGATTAGTAAACCATAACTTATTATCCGAGATACATAAACCCCTCGCCCCGATAAAGTCTTGCCAATAGGTACTATTAATAATTTTAGTGACACTATTTTCAGGATTAATTGACAGTAAATAACCATTACGAGAATCGATGGCAAAAAGTTTGTCATTTTTAAAACAAATACCGTCAAGGTAAGTGGCTACTATAGGGCGAATGGTAGGATAAAATTTTGGATTACTAGAAGAAGTCATGGTGAGGATTAATGTCAAGTTTCAAATATCTTACTGCTAAATAAATTAGGTTAAGACTCACGCATTTGTAAAAAAAAATAAGGGGTTTGAGATTCCTTCGCTTTGCTCGGAATGACAGAATATTGTTACTCCTGCGTAAATCCTATTCGGTTTTAATTTTAGACAGTGTTATGTTGATGATAACTCAGTTATTAGTTATGGAACGCAGAATTTCAACTTAGATACCATAACAAAATTCTCATGCTGAAAATTGCTTATGATGAACAATTATACTTAGAAAGGACTTGAGTGAACTATAAAATGATGAAGATAAGAGTGGCATCTCGACTAGGCTTAGTTTTCTCGTGAGTTGTAGTTGGTTACACGAACCTTATGTTCCAGCTTATTAATATAAATGTACGATCGATTTCTTATAGACTAACACTTCTTGAGTCAGAATATCAGTCACAGTAACTAACAACATTCGGTTAGAATCTATTTCCAGATGTATTTTAAGACGATCTTTCCCTACAGTGCCAACGGGATTTAATTGAGCAATACAGGCGGACTTAACAATGTTTCCTTGCCAATCCAATTCGTAGGTAAGAGATTTATAGGTATTTTGAGATTTAACTATACCACTGGTCATTTTTCCTGTACGATCGTAACTAAGTTCAGCTTTGCCCATTTCTACCACTTGCCCAATATCCAAATAAATGGCATCTTGTCCGTTGTTAGCACATTGTAGGATTAAGGGATGTTCCAATTCACAAGGATATTGTAATCCCGATCGAAATAAAGGATTATAGACATATTCTTGGGTTAAAGGATTCCATGTACGAAGGGCGTAGCTATGATATAAATGATCATCAATGGTTTCTAGTGAATTAAGGGTTAAAGCACCATGAGAAACAGCTTCAAAAGGCTTATTTATCAACACTTTTTCCCTGCCAAAATAAGAAGTAATTAATTCTCTTACGGGGGCAATTAAACAACTACCACCGACTAAAACTACTTTTTCAATCTGTTTTTTATTGATGCCCTTACCTATTGACATCTCAATAACTTCATCGAGACAATTCCGTAATTGAGGTAATAGTTGTTGAGTTTCTAAGATTTCTGTTAGTTGTTGTCGATCGAACACTATATCATAGGCAATAAAAGTATCTTCATCTAACCAACTTTCCTTTGCTTGTTCAGTATGGGATAGTTTAATCTTAATACGTTCAGCTATTTCTAGTAAATTTTGCCAAGCAACATTACTTAAATCCTTTTTGGCAATGCCTTGTTTTTTCAAATAGTCTTCTATCAACCAAATATCAATATCTTCACCACCTACATAGGCTTGAGTTTTAGCGATTACTTCCCCTTTTAATTCCTTGACTTGAGAAGAAGATGCGATCGTACGCACTAAACTAAGATCTAATGTACCTCCTCCAAAGTCCACAACTAAAACTAGGGTATTAGGTTTTTTCACGGCATAACCAAAGGCGGCGGCGGTGGATTCATCCACTAACTGCACTTTTTCAATACCTAATGCTGTAGCTAAGTCACGACACCAATTCGAGTAACTTTCAAAGCCTCCCACTGGCACGGTAAATATTACTTGAGAGGGGTTTAAATGCTGTAATTTTAGTTGTTGCCAAATTTCTTTTAAAAATATTTCTGCTACTGTTTCACTGGGGTATTCTTTACCTTCTATTATCCTCGCAGGAGAGCGATATTCGGCGGCTAAATCTCTTTTAAAGGCTTTAAAAAACCGTTCAGGTTTACTACATCCTAACCGACGAGTGCGCACTTGTTCTCCTAAGATAAACTCATGTCCTTCTTTGATAAAGACTAAGCTAGGTATGACGGGGATTTCTGACACTGAGTCGTTATTAAGTTTCATCCGAAATACCTTAGACATTTTCTCAAAACGGAGGGATTTTGCTTCTTTGGTATCGGGTTCGATAATACTAACAACAGTGTTACTTGTGCCAAAATCGATCGCTACAGTAGTCATAAATGATGAGGAATTAGGAATTAAGAATTATTAATAATAATTGAGAGGGTGTTAAAATAGGTAAATTATTGTTAGGAAAATCTTTAATATTTCGAGTAACAATTACATCCAGATTATTAATAATAGCAGAATAATATTGAATATCATCTTCAAAATCTTTATAGCTATTATTTAAGGCTTCAATAATAATTATTTCGTTGATAGGATTAATTTTACAAAGATTAGTTAATCGTTTTAAAAATTGAAATGTCCACTCTTTTCCTTTTTGTTTACGAAGGATATAATAAATATCAGTTAAGGTAGTCGCACTAATAAAACCTTCTATTTTTTCTTCTTCAATTAAATAAAAGATTTCGTCTGCTTCTTCATAAAAAGGCAATCTAATTAAGGCTAAATCTAAAATAATATTGGTATCAATCAGAACTTTCATAAATTATATTTATCTTTTAAATAATCCCATTTTTTACCATCAACATTAAAATTTTCATCTGTGGGAGATTGATTTTCTAATAAGTCTTTAAAAGTTTGACTACGATGTTTAATAGTTTGAGATTTAATGCTAATTTCTGTGTTAGTTAAATTATCTATTTTTAAGATAACAATTTCCACTTCTCCCGGACTAAGATTAATACTTTCTTCTATAATTAATTGTCCTTTCTGATTAACAATTCCTTTGAGTTTTGTTGCTTCCATTTTCTATAACCTCTACATAAATTATTTTAATAGTAATTTTTTGCTAATTAGCTAATTTATTCATCATTCATAAAAGTAAATTAACTTTGTAAATTGGGAGGAAGATTGAGACTTACTTTAGCAGGATAAAGGATATTATCGCCGTCACGGTAGCCCACAAAACGAATATAAACCGATTCCCCTACTTCAATATCATCACTATCGGCTTGATGAATTTGAGGATTGTAATTTACTTTCTCCCAAGGTTTCCCGATGGTTTCATAACCCCAATTTTCTAACAAATTTTCTAGGGATGTAAATAAAGAGATCAAATTTTTGGCAGGTAAATCTGGTTTTGTTTTTGCCATCTTACGGGCAGTAGGATAGTTAGTTAATAAAGGCTGTAATTGTTCAAAAGTTTCACTACGAAAATCACTTTTTAACAGGCTCGATTGAGCTTCTAATTCTTCTCGTAATCGTTGACATTGTTTCTGCAAATTAATTATTTCTTCTCTGTTATCATTATTGTTTAAATCGTTTAAATTATTCTCTTTTGTTGTGTTAGATGGAGATTTTTTTGCAAGGCTAAATTTATGATCATTTTTCCCAGATGATGAACCAAAAGTGATCAAGAAAAATATACTAATTATTAACCAAAAAACGATACCTGTTAATATATGAGAAAAATCCATAATTCCTTATATTTACCCTTAGAAAACTTAGAAAAACTTTGACTATTAATACTTTAATATTAGCAGATAAAAACTAATTATTAATAGATTTCGATCGTTGAAGATTATCGGTAGTTAAGATTTCTTCCCCTTCGTAATATTCGGGGAGTAATTCCCTTGATTCAATTTCTCCTAATGCTTCCTCTAATGCTTGGGTGGGTTGCAAACAACTGTTACCACTGGCATCAATTACTCTTTCTGTGATTTTACCATCTTTACCGATTTGATACTCTATCCGTTGATATTCTGCCATAAGTCACTTTGTTTTTACTTTTGGACACTTTAAATTATACTTCCTTCTCGTGTTAGAAAAAAATTAGTTATGATGAATATATCTAAAACAATACTGTTGATATTCTGTCATTGCGAGGCACGAAGCAATCTCCTAAATCTTGATTTTTAGTACAAATATGTAAGTCATATAATATAATAATAGAAAAAAATGGAAACTATTGAAATAGATCAAGCCGTATTGCACATTAACCAATTACTAGAAATAGCCGCTAAAGGGAAAGATATTATTATTACGAAGAATCATCAACCTATTGTTAAATTAAGCTCCATAAAACAAGTTAAAAAACGTCCTCCATTATTTGGCAGTGATAAAGATATTATTGCTATTAGTGACGATTTTGACGAACCATTAGACGATTTTCAAGAATATATATAATGAACTATTTATTAGATACTCATGCTCTAATTTGGTTTTTCTCAGGGGATGTTAAATTGAGTGATAAAGTAAGGCTATTAATGGAAAATGAGGAAGAAACTAAATTTATTAGTTTAGTAAGTATATGGGAAATGGGTATTAAACAAAGTAAAGGAAAGTTAACATTAGCTCTACCTTTAGAAGAATATATTGAAGAAAAATTAACATTAAAAGACTATAAACTTTTACCAATAAATCTTCAACAAATATCTACAGTAACTCGTTTACCTTTTCATCATAATGATCCTTTTGATAGATTGTTAATTGCTCAAAGCATAGTAGAAAAAATGCCTATAATAAGTAAAGATACAGCTTTTACTTCTTATGATATACAAATTATTTGGGATTAAATTATTAAAAACATAATTTCATAAAAATAAACTAGGGGAAACATGAAAATAATCTGCTAAAGCCTCAGCTTGATTAGCATTGATAGCACAACTACCTTCTTTAATTTTTGTGAGGATTTCTTGACTACCAAAAATGTTTAATAAGTCTGAGTCATTAATCGATCGAGCTTCCATGAGATGTTGTAAAATTTGATTAGGAGTTGCAACGTCTAAAGAATGATTTTCTGTTTCATATTTTTCGACTAATATCACCAATAAATCATATAATGTATCTTCTTCGATCGTTCTATTTTGATTAAATAAAAGTTGTTCAATTTCTGTTAAAACTTTCTCGTATTCTGCTTCGGTTTCAATAATTTTAGGTGCAGTTTTTGTTAATAATTCGGTATAAAGATTACGATTGATCGCATCTAACATTGTTATATTGCCTGATAATTTTCTTCCTTACTTCTTCAAACTCTCTCCAAATTTGTTGAGCTGTTTTTTTCGGCTCTAATTCAAGTTCTTGCAAGGCTTCAGCTATAATTAATTCAGCATTTTCTAATTCTTCTAGGGTAGGTTTGGGATAAGTTTCGTATGTTTGATCTGTTGATATGGTCATAATTTTGTTAATTTTATTATTTCTTTAATTATTATTTTATCACGGGAATTTATTTGTGATAAACCCAAGCAATTATTATGGTTAGCTAAATCCGTGGTACTGTCTCGAACTAAACTAAGGTAATAACCAAGGATGTTTTGTTTTTAGACTTAATAAAACATTCTGAATTTTTGATTCTTGTTTATCCTTTAATAAATCATAGGCTACAGCTAAGATTTCTTTTTCATTGGTAGTTTCAGCTACTTTTAAAATAAAGTTTACTCCTTCTTCTTGATACTGTAACGCTTCTGGTAGGATTTCTGCTTTTAAATTAGCATCCTCAGTCGAATTAAACCTTTGTTGAACTTTATGTAATTCTCTCCTAGCTGAGATTTTAGTGCGAGTCTCTGCTAATGATTTTTGAGCCTCTGCTGCTCTTTTTTGAGCCTCTGCTAATGATTTTTGAGCCTCTGCTAATCTTTTTTGACCCTCTACTCTAGCTTCTTCTAAAGAAATGTAACTTTGTAAATAGTATTTTATAGCACCATCTTCTTCACTTAAAGGTAATTCTATCCAAGGATTTTTATCACTTATTGTATAAAGTATTTTTAGCAGTTTTAATTTCTTCTGAACAACAAAATACTCCTTATTTTCTCTAAATATTCTAATTTCTTCAATAGTTACTTTATTTTGATTATTCAAAAGTGTATAGGCTTGTAATAATATCTCTCTTTCTTTTTCCTTTTCGAGTATTTCTAAGAGATATTTTTCTCCTTCTTCTTCATACTGTAGGGCTTCTTCTAATATCTTTGCTTTCTCAGAGACATCTTCCACTGACTTAAATCGGTTTTTAAGTCCATCAATTCCTCCCATGACTGCACCATACATAGGGGATTGAGGTTGTGTGCCGATAACCGCATCGTATTTGCGGGGTTGTTTATTTTCTGACATGGGGTTTGTGTTTCGCTTCTCTTTAATTAGAATTATATGAGAAATTGATCTTCAACGAAAATATTTTATTAAATTCTGTTAAACCCATCTACCGACAACAACCCTTAAAGTGCCGTCTTCTAAGGTTTCCTCCTCCTCGATGTTGAAACCTTGTTTTTCTACCTCCTCCATTAAAGTATAACGAGCATATTTCTGAGAAATGTCATTAATAAATTTGGTTTGATCAATTTCAGCCCCCCAAAAGTCCGCCACTAATTCATAATTATCCCCTTGACGGCGGAAGCCCAAATCATAGCCATTCTTTTGACGGATAACATATTCTGCGTTGGTTTTTTTCCCTAGATAGCCTCTGACGTTGGTATTCGTTTCAACGGTATAACCCAACTCTTGTAAGGTTTTATGTAAAATTTTGCCGTTTTTTATTTGAACTTTGATAGTAGTAAAATGTGACATAGTTCGATCGATCGATAATTATTTTGTTTAGAAAAAAATCTAATATTTTTCCGAGAAATTGAGTTAACTTTAGTTAACGGAATCTGTTAGACGTGTAATTTATTACACGTTGGGATAATGGTTTCGACTCATAAACCGCCTTTCATGATGACAAGGTAAACACTCTGCTTTTTTAAGGAGGGTTCGATCGAACCTGTATAATAGACATTTTAAGGGCTAAAGCCCTAACTACGAACCAATCAGGAATCAAGTTAAGCCACTCCATAGTTAGTATAGGGGCGTTTATGAGGCGGTTGTAAACCTAAAATAATATCCTCTCGTTGAACTCCTAATTCAATTAAATCCTCCGCAGGGTTTAAATCCGTAGCATTTTGCTGTAACCATATCTTACCATTTTTAATATCAAAATGAATTACAGTATAGTAAATTCTTCTCTGATCATTCCAACCTAATTCTAACCATAAATAATGATCTTTTTTTTCATCAAAAATTAACTGACATTCGCAATCATCATCATATTTTTCTGATGCGGTATATTCGATTAATAATTTTTTAATAGCTTCTCGATAAAGGCTTAATTTATCCATTGAGTAAAATCTCCATTATTAGGGTTATAGATAATTAATTTTAATTTATATTCCTCCATTACTAATTCCCCAAAATCTGATTCAAATAGCTCTAAATATGTATCGAAAGGAATAGCTAAATATAAGGCTCTATTGGGTTCAACTTGGCTTAAAACTAAGCGATAACTTAAAAATTGCCCCAAAGCATTATAAAAGTCTGTTACCACTGAGGGATTAAGAAAACTCTTAATTTCCACTGCTATTTTTTTGTTATCTTTTTCAGCACCAATAATCTTTTCTGCGGCTAAATCAATTTGAAATTTTCTCCTTACCAACTTCATACTATAAGGATCATCGGTAATTGTCCAACCTTCCTTTTCTAAACCAGCCCTAACTAAATCATGAAAAATATCTCTAGCCATTAAAACCTTTTATTTAATATTTTTATACTGAAAATAAAACTGATTTGACTTAAGGATTTTTCCCAAAAATCAAGGGTTTTAAGATTCCTCGACAAGCTCGGAATGACAGTTTAGGGAAAACTCGACAGTAACTCAATTCTAACATTTTAATTCTGGGGAGGATCGACATCAAGATATTGATTTGTGCGAATCCCTTTTTGTTGTCGATAAGTTTCTAATTCCCTCTCTAATTCTAAATCTTGAGAAGCGGTTTTCGCCCCTGTTTTTACTGCCCACAATTTTAATTCCTCAATCTGTCTCATCGCCACCTTAGCTAAGGGTACTGTATCACCACAAGCTCTTAATATATCTTCGGTGGTGAAATCTCGACTGTTACCCTGACTCACATCCGCAAAAGCAAAACTCATACCATCAGTGATAGTTTGTTCAATTTCTGCACCACTAAAGTTTTCACTGGCATCGGCTAACATCGATAAATCAAATTCCCTGAGACGGTGGGGGCGTAATTTTTGTAAATGCACTTTGAAAATCTCTTGTCTTTCTCGATGGTTGGGTAAATTCAAGAAGAAAATTTCATCAAAACGTCCTTTTCTTAATAATTCCGCAGGTAAAATTTCCACATTATTAGCGGTGGCAACGATAAACACAGGATTGGTTTTTTCCTGCATCCAAGTAATCAAACTACCAAACACTCGGCGAGAAGTGCCAGAGTCTCCATCGCTTCCCCCTGAAATATTACCAAAGGCTTTATCAATTTCATCCATCCACAATACACAAGGCGACATGGCTTCTGCTAGTTGAATCATTTGTCGGGTTTTACTTTCACTTTCTCCGACAATGCCTCCAAATAATTGTCCGACATCCAGCCTTAACAGGGGTAAACGCCATTCATTGGCGATCGTTTTCGCAGATAATGATTTTCCTGTACCTTGAATGCCCACTAATAATAATCCTTTGGGGTTAGGAATACCGTATTGACGGGCTTTTTCGGTAAAGGTATTTTTCTTGATTTGTAGCCACTGTTTGAGTTTATCTAATCCCCCCACATTTTTTAATGATTCATGGGAGGAATAAAATTCTAAGATTCCTGTTTGTCTAATTGCTTGTTTCTTTTCTTCTAAAACTAAGGCAATATCGCTCTCGTTTACCTGTTGTTTACTTGCTAAGGCGGAGGCTAAAACTAAGCGAATACGGGTACGGCTTAATCCTAAAAAGGCTTTTAAAAGTTGCTCTTTGCCTAATTCTGTTAAGTTGAGTTTTTCGGGTACTACCAAATCTTGAATTAAGTAATCTATTTCTTTGGTATCGGGTAAAGGGAAATCAATCACCGTCATTTCTTCCGATAAATCAGTGGGTACAACGGCAGTATGTCCTGTAATAATAATAATTTGACGGCGATATTTTAATTCTTTGGCAAGGTTTTTTAAGGCTCGAATGATGGGGGCGTTACGTTCTGTTTCAGGATTTTTGAGGACAAAGTTAATATCTTTGATTACGAAGATACAAGGCTTATTAGCATCGGTTTGACTAATGCGCATTAATGCACCCATGAGGGAGTTTTTATCTTTTCCGCCATCATCCCAACCGTTAACAATATCCCACATTAATAATTCTCTGGGAGGATGAGATTGATGAGCTACTTGCACTAAAATTTGTTCGATCGGTTCTTCTTCTACCGCCACAATATAAAGTAAGGGATACCTTGCCCTTAATTTCAAGTCAAGAGATTCGATTAATTTTTGATGAGGATTATTGGTAATGACGGCATCGTGTTTGTCGGGTTGTTTTTTTTGACTAATCATAGTCATAATTTATTTTAGTTTTATATCTTACATTCCATTATATTGCTAGTTTGATGTTTGTTCTATGTCTTTGAAAATACAGACTTTAAGAATTTCTGCTTTATATTCACTATTAATAATCGTTTCATTATCGATCAAAGCTCGATCGAATTTAGCATTGCTTAAATCAGCATTGCTTAAATCAGCACCTCTTAAATCAGCATTGCTTAAATTAGCACCATCAAATTTAGCATCCCTTAAATCAGCATCACTTAAATTTTTTGTTTTTGTTTGTTGCGAATTATTGAGAATATTCCAAAGCAGTTGCCATTTTTCACCTATTTTTGTATTTTCATTTAACTTAGCATCCCTTAAATCAGCACTACTTAAATTAGCATCACTTAAATTAGCACCTCTTAAATCAACATTGCTTAAATCAGCATTGCTTAAATCAGCACCTCTTAAATCAACACTTCTAAAATTAGCATGAATTAAATGAGCATGACTTAAATTAGCACCCCTTAAATCTCTTGTTTGTTGACGATTATTGAGAATATTCCAAACCAGTTGCCATTTTTCATCTATTTTTGTGTTTTTATCCAAAACAGCATACATTAAATGAGCATGACTTAAATCAGCTTTCCTTAAATCAGCTTTCCTTAAATTAGCTTTCCATAAATCAGCATGACTTAAATCAGCACCACTTAAATTAGCATCCCATAAATCAGCACCCCTTAAATCAGCTTTACTTAAATCAGCTTTACTTAAATCAGCATGACTTAAATCAGCTTTCCTTAAATTAGTATCCTTTAAATCAGCCCCCCTTAAATCAATATTGCTTAAATCAGCTTTGCATAACTTAGCACCACTTAAATCAGCTTCCCTTAAATTAGCATTACTTAAATAAGTACCCCTTAAATCAGCATTACTGAAATTAGCTTCACTTAACCAAGCACTACTGAAATTAGTATTTTTAAAATCTGTATTTGATAAATTAAGTCCTTGTAAATTAACATTTTTTAAATTTGCATTAGCTAGATTAACATTACTTAAATCGGGTAGAAATTGAATATTATTGGCTCGAAATTTGTTCCAAATTTCTATGGCACTAACTTTTAAAATAGTAGCTGGTTGTTGTTCAAAAATTATGTTGATGATAAATTCTGAATAGCTAGGATTTTTTAATAATATTTCTTTGATAAGATTTTTTTGATTTTCTCTTTTTAAAACATCAATAATAAAATTTTTACCTTTTTCTTCATACTGTAGGGCTTCTTCTAATATCCTTGCTTTCTCAGAGACATCTTCCACTGACTCAAATCGGTTTTTAAGTCCATCAATTCCTCCCATGACTGCCCCATACATAGGAGTTTGAGGTTGTGTGTTGATAACAGCATCGTATTTTCCTGCTTGTTTGTTTATTTCTGACATGGTTTTAGGTGGTTGTGAAAATATTTTTTCTATATCAAGAGTAGCACAATTTAAGAGAAATCGTACTTAAGGGTTACTAAAAAAGTCTTTTGATGAGCGTAGGGAATGACGAATGCTCAATAGGCAATGGTTTTAAAGTTATTAAGTCGGCTTAATCTGTCATAAATAAATTTTATGGATATTTTGTTGGGTTACGCTATCACTAACCCAACCTACAAATTAAATGTAGTTGATTATCCCAACTTGATATAAGTCCCAAAATAGTATTTGGGCATTGGTAGCAAAAATTAAGATTTATTGAGATTGCTTCAGATTGCTTCGTACCTCGCAACGCAAAGCGCCTCGCAATGACAGAATAACGTTATGATTATTTTAATTCTCGTACAATCAAGGGGTTGAGATTCCTCGACAAGCTCCGAATGACAGAATACAATACATTCGATCGAGCAGCGCCACTTTTAGGATCGAAATTTTAGGATTATGGGGGGAGGGTTCGATCGAACTACTAAGCTAACTTGTTACTATGGTTGACACTCCCATACCTGAAGGCGATGGGATTCTTGGTTCACCGACAGCCCTTAAACTAACTTAATTGCTTAAATTAATCCAGAGGGGCTTATCTCCCCAAGCGTTGACCCATTACAGAGTCGGTTCGGGTATGCCCTACCCTACCTGAAAAACACTTAATTCTTGGTTTCTCTGTGCTTGATGCTTAGAGATTTTACCTTAAGAAGCCTTCCTCTTAAGAACCCTATATCGCTAGTTTTCAAGGTTCAACGTATCTGCTAGATACAAAGGTTTTTTGACAGGTTTACTACCTTTCCTGTTATACTCTAATTGTAGAGTATATTTAAGAGTATGTCAAGACCTAAGAAAATTCAATTTAATGTTAATGAAAAAGAATATCAGCGACTGAAAAACTATGCCGAAAGTGTTGGGCTGTCTATGGCAGAGGTTTTAAGGGATTACATAAAAACCCTCACTCACCCTTAAGTGTGTCGCAATACATCCCACAGCTAAAGCAAGCACCATCCTTTTTGCGAAGTTTTTGTAAATAATTAATAGTATTGTTTTATTGCTCAGATTATGGCCACTACTACTAAGTCCAGAAAAAACTCTGCCTATCAAAATTTAATGTCAATTCATTGGTGGATGTTTTATTGTTACATCATTTTGTTTCTTGGCGGTATTTTTATGTCTCGTTTGCCTAGAGAAGTTTTTGGGCGTAACCTTCTTTATGATTTCCATAAATCCATAGGTATTTTAACAATGGCATTACTAACTTGGAGAATATTAACTTTATTACAAGTTTGGTGGAAAAAATACACAAAAAAATTACCGAAATATACTCCTCAATGGATGCAAAAATTCCTCTTGCATACTTCCCTTTATATTTTTATGTTGGTTATTCCCATAAGTGGCTTTTTTTTCTCTAATTCTTTTAGAAGTAATAATGTGAAGTTTTTTGGAATTACTGTCCCCGATTTGTTCCCCGAAAATAAAGATTTAGTTGATTTGAGTAGAAGTATTCATTTTTGGTTAGCTTATACTTTTTTAGCTTTCATTATTCTACATTCCATAGATCAATTCAAAGTAATCAAAGCCTTTTGGCGACGTATTAGCAAAAAAAAAATTAAGACTTAGGAATGAGGATTTAATAAAATATAAAAGTTTATTTTAAGAGATTGCTTCAGGTTGCTTCGTTGCCTCGCAACGCTATGCACCTCATCGCAATGACAATCCAACTTAACTAAATTATTTAATTTCCATTCCTAACTGGAATAGGTTTTTAAAAGCCAACCAATAACAATACCAATACCCACAAAGCGCACTATTTGCCAAAATGGTTCATTTAAACTACTCCATTTAAACAATTCACTCTCTAAACGCACCTCAATTTGTGTTAATTCTTCTTCTAAAAAATATAGCTCACTTTTAAGGGAGTCTTGTTTATTTTCTTTCTGTAAGTCTTTGATTTCTTGTTTTCGTTGTTCTAGTTCTTCTTTTCTAGCTCGATCGAGTATAATCTGTTGATGACGGGTTTTAATTTTTTCTAGGGAAGCCTCAATATTAGCAATGGCTTCGTCTATATCAAATTCTGGAGATTCGGAGTTAGTTTCGTGGTCAGACATTCTACAATAAAAACAAGATACTAAGGAGAATTATAGCAACATGAGTTTAAATGTAGAATCAAAATCTGTAACCACAGACATGAGTAATTTGGAATTGGCGCAATTATTGGCGCAAAAAATGACCATTAGCTCCTATGATTGGCATAGACTAAAAAATAATCGCAAGGCTCAAGCATTACAACAATTAACTGCTAGTTTAGTCTATCTACTCAATGATGAACCTGAAGAAGCATTAGAAAGAATCAATCAAGCTCAAGGTTGGCTCGATCGTACCATAAAACCGTTACCCTGTCCAACCCACGGCAAATAGCTAATGAGTAATGAGTAATGAGTAATGGTGCGATTCCTTCGCTACTCTCGGAATGAAAGAATATTGTTGAAAGTTTGTAAGTCCGAGAAAAATTTATTAGTTTTTTATACTTTCTTAACAATTAAGAGCAGATTAATTTTATAGCCTAGTATTAAAGCAATAAGTTGATTAACTCAGCTTAAAGAGTACAAAGAGAAACTAATACTTATGACCAATAATTTAATCACAGTTTCCTATATTGGTGCTAGTGCGCTATTTATTTTAAGTCTAGCAGGATTATCCAATCAAGAAACCGCCCAAAAGGGCAATATTTACGGTATCGCAGGAATGGCGATCGCATTTTTAGCTACAGCATTAAGTGCTGATGTTACCAATTACACAACCCTCATCACTGCCATTATTCCCGCCGTCATTGTCGGGGCGATTTTAGCTAGTAGGGTAGCTATGACATCCATGCCTGAGTTAGTGGCAATCTTACACAGTTTTGTCGGTTTAGCCGCCGTTTTAGTGGGAGTGGGTAACTATTTACAACCTGAATCGGGTTTAGTGGGCGCTGAAGAATTTATCCATCAAATCGAAATCTATATCGGTGTGTTTATCGGCGCGGTGACATTTACAGGTTCGATCGTGGCTTTTGGTAAACTACGCGCTATCATTAGTTCAAAACCCCTCATGTTACCTGCAAGACATTTTCTTAACTTGGGGATGTTGGGCGCAACTATTTATTTAGGTTATGCTTTCCTTAACACCGAGTCTGGATTACAACCCTTATTAATTATGACGGGGATTGCTTGTTTATTGGGTATCCATCTTGTTGCCGCCATCGGAGGCGCTGATATGCCAGTGGTTATCTCCATGTTAAACAGTTATTCGGGATGGGCAGCCGCCGCCGCAGGTTTTATGTTGAATAACGATTTACTGATTATCACGGGCGCATTAGTAGGCAGTAGCGGTGCTATTCTTAGTTATATCATGTGTAAAGCTATGAATCGATCGTTTATCAGCGTCATCTTAGGCGGTTTTGGAGAAGGAAGCGGTAAACCTTCCACCTCTGCATCTAGTCAAGAAGTAGGAGAAGCCGTTGCTACCAATATTGAAGAAGTAGCAGATTTATTAGTAAGTGCGAAAAGTGTTATTATCACTCCCGGTTATGGTATGGCTGTCGCTCAAGCTCAACACGGAGTTTCTGAAATTACTAAAATTTTACGCAATCGTAAAGTAAATGTGCGTTTTGGGATTCATCCCGTAGCAGGGCGCTTACCCGGTCACATGAACGTGTTATTAGCAGAAGCAAATGTGCCTTATGACATCGTATTAGAAATGGATGAGATTAACGAAGACTTCCCCGAAACAGACGTAGTTTTAGTTATCGGTGCAAATGATACTGTTAATCCTAGCGCATTGGAAGACCCCAATAGCCCCATTGCGGGAATGCCTGTGTTGGAAGTGTGGAAATCTCAAACATCTATTGTGATGAAAAGAAGTTTAGCTACTGGTTACGCAGGAGTGGATAATCCTTTATTTTATAAGGAAAATACGAGAATGCTTTTTGGGGATGCTAAAGCCAATGTTGATTCTTTATTAGTGGCATTGAGAGAGAAAACTAGCAAGGGTAAAACCTCTGAAAAAGTCCTCGTTACCGCCTAATATTTTATATTCTTTTTTGGAGGTAAAAACCTAACATTTAAACACTTAAGAGGCTTTAATCTTGCCTCTTTATTTTATCGATCGAACCCTTGTATAATTAATTGTATCTGAGTTCGATGGCACTTATTTTAAGGATAATATAATCAGCAATTATCAATTAAAAAATCTCAGTTAAATCTAAGATAAAATCAGGTAAAATATCTTCTCCTG